>CALBNA010000069.1 GCA_937896205.1 uncultured Campylobacter sp.
TTCTTATTCTCTGCTTAAATTTTTAGAAAAACCGGTCACGCTAAAGCAGCCTAGCGAGCTAAAAACGCTGCTAAAATCACTCGTAGAAAGGCGCAAATTTAACCACCTAAGCGACGTTAAACCATACGGCGGCGCCTATCTTTACGACGCGTATTCGCTATTTCAAAATTTAGCCCTAAAGCAGACGTTTGGCGAGTGGCTAAAAGAGCGAAGCGACGAACAAGGCGTATATGCCGAGATTTACGAGGACGTTTTGCGCGAATTTGAGGAGGAAAAGAGCAAATTCGGCTACGCGGATTTTAACGACTTGCTTATCAAAATGCGCAACGAACTAAGAAAAGGCGCGCCGCTAAAATTTGAAGAAATTTTAGTCGACGAGTACCAGGACACAAACTCCCTGCAAGGCTCACTAATCAGCGCTTTTGAGACGAAAAGCCTTTTTTGCGTCGGGGATTTTGACCAGAGCATTTACGCATTTAACGGCGCAAACATCGAGATCATCGGCTCGTTTAAGGATCGCTTTGCAGACGCTAAAATTTACGCGCTAAACATCAACTACCGCAGCAGCTCCGCGATCCTAGCCCTGGCCAACAAAGTCATCGCAAACAACCCGCGCCTTTACGAAAAAAAGCTAGTCGTCGGCCGCGAGGGCAAATTTACCTCGCCAAAGCTGCTAGTTTATAACGAGCTTTTCGACCAGTACGCCAATATCGCGCAGATCATCGCCATTTCAAAATATAAAAAAGAAAACATCGCCATCATCTTTCGCAACAACTCAAGCGCCGACGGCCTAGAAGTCGCGCTGCGGGAGCTTGGTATCGGCTCCAAGCGAAAGGGCGGCGTGAGCTTTTTTGAAAGCCGCGAGGTGCGCGCCGCGATGGATCTGCTAGGCATCCTCATAAACCCAAAGGACATCATGGCCTTTATCCACGTATGCGAATACGCAAAAGGCGTCGGCGCAGCGCTTAGCAAGGAAATTTTTGAGGTGCTAAGCAAGGTCGGACACGGCGACGTCGTGCGCGGATTTTTACAGCCCGATGATAGCGTAGAGGCCTTTGCTAAAAAGACCAAAAACTACCAGCTGGGGCTTTTTGACGAGCTTGACGAGGTCGGAGAGAAGTCTCGCTTTGCTAAATTTAACTTTAGCGAGGATTTTTTCGCGCATCCCGTGCTAAAAATGCAAAAACTAAGCGAGAGCGGCGGGCAGTTTTTGTACGAAATTTACAATTTTTTAAGCGCCGCCAAACGCCACTCGCGCCCAACCTCTTTGATAGAGGATCTTAAAAACAGCAAAATTTACGCCCTCATCGCCGACAATCTCGCAACCAAGCGCGCCACGCAAAAAAACGGCAACGTCGACGAAACGCTAAAAAAAGAGGCCCTAGAGCGCATCACGGGCAAGCTCGAGGTACTGGGCGAACTAGCCAAAAACTACTCGGAGGCGGAGAAATTTTATAACTTTATCACGCTAGGCAGCAGCGAGATGAGCAGCGGCGAAGGGGTAAATCTGCTAAGCGTGCACGCCTCAAAGGGGCTTGAGTTTGACCTCGTTTTCGTAGTCGATCTCGCACAAAATCGCTTCCCGAACCTCAAACTCATGAGCATGGGCGGCTCCCTCGAGGAGGAGCGGCGACTCTTTTACGTCGCGGTCACTCGCGCACGCGACGAGCTGATTTTAAGCTACGCCAAATACGACAAAATCAAAAAGATAAACTACCAGCCCAGCCAGTTTTTGATCGAGGCGGGGATGGCGAGCGCCGGGATTTAAATTTGATGGCAAATTTGACCGATGTGAAATTTGAAGTCGTTCAAATTTAGCCGCCCTATTTTATCTTTCATCTGCCGCAGTCTGCGCTTGGTGTAACCCGCGCCTTAAAAATGCTAAATTTAACTAAACTTCAAATTTTAATTTGAAAAGTTAGAAGCGGCACCGCTAAATTTGACTGCGCCGTCCAAACCAAATTTGCCCCCTACATAAAGCTCGGCGCGTCGTTTGAAAAAAGGATCAGATCGCCAGCTTTAGTGTTTTGCGCTAGGGCTTCTTGCATTTTTGATTTGTCCTTGATGACGATGACTTTTGGCCTGCTTAGGTGCTTTAGCAGCGCGACGGCGTTTAGCGAGCTTGTTAGCATAACGATGTCAAAGGTCTTGTTGATGATTTTGCTTAGCTTTTCGTTCTCCTCGTCGCTGCTCTCCATGATGCCGGGCGTCACGAGCACCTTGCGCCCCTCGTAGCTGGCGACTAGCTCATAGCTCGCGCTCATACCGTTAAAGTTACCGTTAAAACCGTCGTCGATGATGATTTTACCGCCGGCATCGATACGCTCGAGTCTATGCTCAACGTTTTTTAAACGCGAGAGAGCGGAGGCAATCCTAGCCTCGTCTAACCCCAGATATAGCGCGGTTTTGACGCAGACGGCTAGGTTTGCGGCGTTAAATTTACCAAGTAGCGGCGAAGCAAATTCCCTCTCGCCAAGCTTAAATTTGACCCCATCCAAGCTCGCCTCAACTCCGCTTAGATCTTTATCGTAAATTTCTATCTTCTCGCCCTCGTTTGCCTGCGTGCTGCTGTGCACGAAAGCCTTTTCTAGGCGCTTTGAGCCAAGAGCCTCAAGCTTCGTGGCGCGGATATTTTCAAACGTCTTAAAGTACTCGATATGCTGCGCGCCGATCTCGCCGACGATAGCGATCTGCGGGCTCAAAAACTCCGTGATCTGCGCGATGTCGCCTTTTAGACGCGCGCCAGCCTCGGCGATATATATCTGCGTACCGGCGGCAAGTTCGTTGTTTACGTCCTGGATGAGGCCTGCTAGCGTGTTTACGCTGCGAGGGGTTTTGCGGCAGGCAAAGTCATTTTTAAGCAGCACAAATATGAAATTTTTGATGCTGGTTTTGCCAAAACTCGCCGTTATTATGATGATTTTGAGTTCAGGCATTGAGGCTAGCTTTTTACGCGCGCTGTTTTCGTAAGCCTTAAATTTAGCCTTTTCTAGCAAAAAGCTAAGCGCAAAAGAGATCACGAGCGGCAGGACGACGCCTAAATTTACGCGGTGCTTCGTCGCTAGATAAACAGCGTAGCTAGCAATAACCGCGAGCGCTAGGATAATAAAAAATCGCTTGACTCGCGGCGTAAAAACCAGCTTTTTATCGAGCTTTTTGTGCCAAAGCTGTCTCTTATACACATCTCCGAGCCCAC
>CALBNA010000070.1 GCA_937896205.1 uncultured Campylobacter sp.
GATAGAAATTTTACCCTCAAATGCCATCTTTTCAAGCTTATCAAGGCTTACTTTGCCAAGGCCGCGTTTTGGGCGGTTGATGACGCGCTTTAGCGAGAAGTCGTCGTTCTCGTTTGCGACCAGCCTTAGGTAGCTGATGACGTCTTTGACCTCGGCGCGCTCGTAGAATTTAACTCCACCGACCATCTTATACGGGATTTTTTCTTTGGTTAGGCCTTCTTCGAGCGAGCGAGAGAGGGCGTTTATGCGGTACAAGATCGCGATATCGCTAGCCTGCGCGCCGCTATCAAGCAGCTTTTTGATGCGTTTGGCTACCTTTAGGCTCTCCATCGTTTCGTCGTCTGATTCCATCAGCGCGACGTCCTCGCCGCCTTCTTTGGTGCTTTTTAGTTCTTTACCTAGACGGTTTCTGTTATGGTCGATTAGCTCGTTTGCCGCGCGTAAAATTTGACTCGTCGAGCGGTAGTTTTGCTCTAGTCTTATGACTTTGGCGTCTTTAAACTGATCTTTAAAATTTAATATATTTTCGATTTTCGCGCCGCGCCAGCCGTAGATACTCTGGTCGTCGTCGCCCACGACCGCGATATTTTCGTGCGTTAGGCAGAGTTTGCGCAGGAGTCTGTACTGAAGGTCGTTGGTGTCTTGATACTCGTCCACCATCACGTAGGCATACCTGCGCGAGATCTCGCGCGCTAGAGCTTCGTCCTCGTCTAAAATTTTATAGCTAAGGCAGAGTAGGTCGTCAAAATCCACGAGGTTGTTTGCCGCCAAGTACTCCTCGTAAAGCTTGTAGATATTTGCCAGCTTTACGTGGTAGCCGTCTTTGAAATTGTGCCCATTTGCAAACATGCCGCCATGATTTAACACCTCTTCTACGCTTAAAAGCGAGTTTTTAAAATTTGAGATCTCGCTAGCTAGCACCGAGGTCGGGATATCGCCCTCAAAGCCCTTTAAAATCCGCTTTTTATCGTCCGTGTCGATGATAACGAAGTTATTTTTGCGCTTTAGGCGGTCGATGTAAAATTTCAAAAACAAAAGCCCGAATTTGTGAAAAGTACAAAGCAGCGGAGTGAAATTTTTACCTGCGTCGCCCAGCATTTTTAGCGCGCGGGTTCGCATTTCGCTTGCGGCTTTGTTGGTAAATGTTAGAGTTAAGGTATTTGACGGCGGGATGCCTAACTCGCTTATAAGATAGGCTAGGCGAGTGGTGATGGTTTTGGTTTTTCCGCTGCCGGCTCCTGCCAAAATCAGCATCGCTCCGTCGGTATGCGAGGCCGCCTCGCGCTGGCTTTCGTTGAGTTCGTCTAGTAAATCGGGCATTAAATTTCCTGCTTTATTTATTAAAATGATTAAATTCTAACAAAATAAGCTTAAAAATGGCCGCTGATTTAAATTTGGGTCTGATTAAGAGCGTTTTCAGATATAAATCAATACAATATTAAAAAGATGATTTTATAAGCTGATATAATAATAAGGAGTCCGATATGATCAATGATTTTAGTAAATTTTATACCTTTATGGAGATAGTGAAAGAAAGAAGCTTCTCAAAAGCCTCAAGGGCGCTGGGCATCTCGCAGCCCGCAGTCACTTTGCAGATGAAAAAGCTCGAGGAGATGCTACAAACCACGCTAATAATGCGCAAGAAAAACGGCATCGTCCTAACTCACGAGGGCGAGAAATTTTATAAACTCTGTACTCAGTTTGAAAGCGCGATGTTTCGCTTTAAAGACGAGCTAGCGCGCATAAAAACGGACAAGGTACCGCTAGTCATCGCAACCACCCAGCTCATCGCCGAGGCGGTCATCTCGATACTGCTGGATAAAATCTCGCAAAGCGTAGGCAGCGAGCTAGATATCAGGATAAAGGAGCAAAACGAGCTCATAAACTACCTAAAAGACCGCCGCAGCGACATCGCCATCATCCTGGAGCAGTCGCTTGATAGCAGCTTGCTCGTTAAAAAGCTATTTGACTACGAGCTGATTTTGGTTTCAAATAAAAAAATCGCCGAGAGCGTGAAGCCTGAGGAACTTATCAAGTTTAAATTTATCAAAGATAGGACGCGAACTTATCTGGATGATATCTTGCATAAGCACGGCGTGGACGCGCATGCGCTTGACGTGGCGTATTCGCTAGATGGTTCAATAATGGTCTGCCGCGCGTTGGCGTCAAACCATGCCGATACGTACGTGGCGTTTTTGCCGAGATTTTTGATCGAAAACGAGCTAAAAAACGGCAGGTTGTTTGAGATAAATATCGCTAAATTTAAGCTCACTCGCTCGGTCTATGCCGCCGCACTAAAAGAAAACGAGGAAGCGCTGCATAAATTTTTAAAGATTAAGACTAGTTTTAATTTTTAATCTGCTTTAGAG
>CALBNA010000071.1 GCA_937896205.1 uncultured Campylobacter sp.
CGCCTGCTTCACTCCGTGATTTTTATCGGCAAAAACTTGGTTCATATTTTTGCCGCCGGGGGTAAAATTTACACCGATTTCGACCTTGCGGAAAACGAGCGAGAGGAGATGTATTTTAACGGCGATATTTTGACGTTTAAAGACGGATTTTGCGCTTATATCGCCTCGCGGTTTGAGAGCGATATTTTACGCTTTGCCGCGCTTAGAGCAAGCGACCCGGCGGCTCTTAGTAGCGCCGATAAGGCTAGCGAGAAGGAAAATTTAAGCGCGCCCATAGTGTTTTTTAAAAGGACGCAAACTACCGACTTCGTAGCGATAAATCCGCAGCTTAGCGCGATGGCGCTTTATCTGGACGCTGATTTCGTCTGGCAGAGTTTAGTGGAGTTTTTATCCGCCCAAAAGGACGCCCAAGCTCCCGTAGGCATGGTCCCAAACGAGATAAAAATCGCCAGCAAGGGCTTTGACGTAAAACGCTCGTTTCGTCTGAAGATGAAGTAGCGTAGGTAAAATTTGACTTCTTATTAGGAGCGCGTTCATTTGGATTGAATCTCACGATAAAATTTAAAACAAACTTCGGTAAAGTCCGCCAAACGCAAACGACTAACCAAGCAATCAGACGAGTAAATTTGGTCAAATTTTATATAAATTAGACGCAAATTTACAAATTTTGCATACGATAAATAAACCGATTTTAAAGCCAAATTTGACGCTGCAAAAATGCAAACTCTCAACTTTATCGCAACGAAATTTGCTCAAATTTAACGAAATCAAAAACTCGCCAAAGCCAAATTTGAGCACTAGTTAAAAACCCCAAAACCACTCGTCAAACGTCACTGCCGCCAAATTTAAACCTCCTCAAGCCCCATCAAAAGCCTAATAGCAAGATTTGCCTCGTGATTTGCGCAGATCGCCACGCGCGCGGCCATAAGACCCTGCCCTACGCCCGCAGCGTTTTGCAGGTCGCCGCACAGATAGACGTTTCTAGCAAATTTGACCGTTTTTATGAGATTTGAGCTAAAGTGCCCCGCCATGCCCGACGCGCCGACGATCTTTTTATCTCGCAGACTCGCGCCCGCCTCGTTTACCATCATCGCCTTGCCAGCGACGTTGTCAAAGGCCTCGCAGATGACGCCGCACGGCGCGAAAATCTCGGCGACGTTGGCCGCGTCTAGCGTCACGTCGTGCGTCACGACCTCGACGAATGGATTTACCTCGGCGATGAGCTCTTTTAGCGCGTCCGTCTTTTTCATACCGATGTGGCGGACGAAGTACTGCTGGCGGTTTAGGTTGCTAGGCTCTACGACGTCAAAGTCGGCCAGCACGAGCTTGGCGACTCCCGTGCGGGCTAGGCTTAGCGCGATGTTTGAGCCAAGACCGCCAAGTCCCGCCACGCCCACGCAGCCGCTAGCTAGCGCCTCGTTTAGCTCGGGGCTGTTTCTGGAGGCGATCATAGCTTTTAGCACTTCTCGCCCGGGCATCACGCCGCGCCTGATAAATACGACGTTTGAGCCCTCTTTTATCTCCAAATTTTCCTTCGTCGCAAAGCCGTCGAGGATAAAGATATCAGGCTCGCTCGCGTTAAATTCGGCTAGAAATTTATACATATCACCGTTTTTATCGCCCAGAGCCTCGTTTTTTAGCCCATCCATCGTGTTTGCCGCGACTTTAAATTTCGCTCCGTTTAGCGTTATCTCTTTCATTTTTCTCCTTTAAATTTACAAAATCATAGCGCAAATTTATAAAATATTTCGTTAAAAAGTCGGCATAGTCGCGTTTTTAAATATTTGCGTAATCTACCGTACGCAAAATACGGGCGCTAGCTTTATCTTAAATTTTAGGTTTTGCCGTTTGCTTTTTATATAAGATAAACGTAACTACTAGCGGCATAAAAAACAAGATAAACACCGCAATAAACTCAAGCAAACTTGCACGGTTTGACGCAAGCGCCATCGCGCCGGCAAAAGCCAAAAATCCGCTGATCCCAAAAGCGATGCCGAAAATTATTTTTTTAAACGGCGACATAACGGCCTTATTGCGCTCGCTTTTAATATCCTCATAGCTTTTTTGGCGTTTTTGAGCTATGGTTTATAAGATGGCTTCATTAGGATTTGTTTCGGCGCAGGCTTTGCCTAATATATCGCTAATTTCAAACGCCAAATCAGTCAGCCGTTCGCGCCTTTTAGCAGATAGCGCTCCCGAAAAATTTATCTTTTGGATTTCGGTGCCTATTTCTTTTTGTATCTCTACGAGCCTATCAAACGACGCGCTATTTTCGCTTATTTTGAAAAAATCGGAACCATTTAATCCAAAATCGCAACTTGAGACGTATGTTACCGTTTTTACGTCATATCCGCACCTTTGCAAAAAATCGCCTAGGCAAAATAGGGAGACTTGAGCTACGTTTTTTAAAAATTGTTCCTTTTTAGCTGCGGCTATCTGCGCCTGCGTCATCTTTTTTGCCCCAAAGCTTTGACTTGAATAAATCCTAAAGCCGCCGCCAAGACTTTTACTAAAGCTCAATCGCATACAAATCTCCTCGTTTTATAAGATGCCGTGCGTAATCAAAATTTTGAAACGAATTTTATAAACTTCGCCCAAATTTATACCACCCGTAAACGTCGCCGTCAAGCTCGCCGTGAAATAGCGGTTTGAGTTTTAAATTTAGCCTCACTGCGGGCGCGTCTAAAAGCTCGTTCGAGCGATAGAGCAGCAGCCATTTTACGCGTTCGTCTAGGGCTTTGAGCGCGTTTTCGCCGCCCTCAAACATCGTTAAACGCGACGCGAAAGCTTCGTTTATATCGCTTGACACGCGCACGCTCCTGCCCTCCACACCAAAAAGCGGTATAGACGCGTCAAACTCGCGCTCGCGCGAGTAGATCATCACGTTTGGATTTTTGCCGCGCTCTATCAGCCTGGTGTCAAGCCTTGGTCGGTCGGTGCGGACGGTGGCGCCGCCGACAACTAGCAGCTCAGCCACGCTACGCAGGCGGTGAGAGTGGGTGCGGCTGGCTAAATTTGAGATGATTTTGCTCTGCTCGGTGCCGACTGCGACGCCGTTTGCGCTAAGAGCGAGCTTAAAAAAGCTAAAATTTCCGCCCTGCCACGCAAGAAACGGCTCTATTAGATCGTCCGCCTCACGCCGTAGCACGCCAAATTTGACCGATATGCCGCCGCTTTGCAGGATATGCGCGCCGCCGCTTGCTACGGCGTTTTCGTCGCCTCTAGCGATGACGACCTTGGCAAATTTTAGCCGACTTAAAAGCTCGGCGCAAGGCGGAGTTTTACCGCGGTGAGCGCATGGCTCGAGCGTCACGTAGGCCTTGGCGCCTTTTAGCAGATCGCCGTGATTTTGTAGGATGTATTCATACGTGAAATTTGGCTCCAAGTCCGCGTTTTCAAGCTCGGCCGCGTTTTCAAATTTGACGCCAAAAGCCGCGTTATACTCGCGTAAAAAATCCCTTAAAAACGCCTCGCTTTTTTCGCAGAGCGCCAATAAAATCGCGCTTGGCTCCCCGTGCAAAAAGCCCGCTCTTTTATGAGCGGCGACTGAAAGCAACCTACCGCCGGCGTCTAAAACCGTACAACCGACGGCTGGGTTTGGGTAGGTTAAAATTTGAAACTCCCAAGCCTTTTTTATGGCTAGAGACATGTAAAATTCGTCGTTTATCATCGCTGCCGCCTAGTTAAATTTGGGGTATTATACTAAAATTTGCGCGGCTAGTTTTTAAATTTGATGCCCGTATTTTATTTGCTTGTTCGCCCAAACCCGCACCTTTAAGACGTCAA
>CALBNA010000072.1 GCA_937896205.1 uncultured Campylobacter sp.
TACAGTCGGTCGTAAATTTGGCGGGTTGAATAGAGTCGTCGAAACTGTGCGGCGACAAGGAAAAAAATTAAGCAAAAGATGTGCGCAAAGTCGGTTAAATTCAACTTTGGCAGATTTGGGTTTATTTTTGTGTATAGTCAAGTGCGGAGTGTTATTTTGCTCAAATTCGCCGAAAATTTTAAAAACACGAAAACATTAATTCAAAAAATCCCTCGGTTTATTTACTATCTCGTCATTTATGTATTCTTCGTCGGGATAGCATTTGTCTATTTTTACGCCGCAGATTTTGTTTAGATTATACATTGTCGTTTTGGTCGCCAGGTTTTCGCATAGGTTTATATCTATGATGTATTTTATATTTTTATATTTTTATATTTTTATATTTTTCTGAGGCAAAAAATGGATTATCTCCCGAGTATGCAAAGTTCATGGCTTTAGATAAGTGTTTATATATTGATTATCGCAGGATAGGTTATTTTTTAAGATATCTGCGTAAATAATCTTTTGAGATATAGTGATAAGAGCTATATATAAAGAGCGCAATATGCTATCGTTTGCTGTTTCTAACTCTCGTTTTAGTGAATTATCTTCGTTTATATTTTTTTGATACCGCGAGAGGATTTCGACGATACGTTTGTTTTTATCTATGACGTCTTGTTTGACTAAGGCTTTTTTGCTCAGTTCTGGCGCTAGTTTGCTTGAATGCCCTGCGTATAAATAAGTAAAATACACAAAATATTCAGCCAAAATCGGAACTAGCTTATAGTTTTCTCGGCTTAAATTCGGATCTTTAAATTTCTTAGCGTCAAGCTCGATCATCGTTTGATATACGTTATCTAGCAGGTCGGTTTGTTTTTTATCTACGACGTATGGGCTTGGATAATATTTCTCTTTGGGCATATAGTTTTTTCTCACGTAAAAGTAAAGATTAAATTTATAGTTCCAAAGAGCTCTTTCGGCATCGTCTTCGGGGATATATTTTATGCCTTTGTTATAAAGGTAGCTTTGTAGCTTGTTTAGCGGTTTCATTGCGATGCTATCGGCGTCAAATACGCTATTTAGTATAACCCTATACGCGTACACTACGTTATTGAGCACGAAATACTCTCTGGCCTCGGGATAGACGTCGTTTATGTGCTTTCTTCTTTCGGCTTGATAAAAGGATAAATTTATCATGACAAAAACGACTAAAATTATTTTTAGCGTGCGTTTTTTACGCTGTTTGGGCGTTTGCGGCGAGGCCGTATTTTCTTTCAAATTTGCTCCGATTAGTTAAATTTTGCGGCAGCCTTAACCGCCGCAAAGTCAAATTTCAAATTTACGTCAAATTTGAGCGCATTACGCCACGACGTTTGGAAACTCAAACACCGTTTTTCCGCTTTTTATCGTGATTACCGCCGCGCCTTTTAGCATCTTGCCTAGCAGCGGGGAGTTTTGGGATTTTGATTTATTTAGGCTTTTATCGTAGAGATACTCGAAATTTGGATCGATTATCGCTATATCGGCGAGGTAGCCCTCCGCGATCACGCCTTTGTCTTTTAGTTTTAAAATTTTAGCCGCGTTATAAGACGTGAGAGCCGCCATCTGCTCGATACTTATCACGCCGTCGTTTACCAACTCTAGCGTCATAGGCACGAGGGTTTGTAGGCCGAGTATTCCAAACGGCGCCTTGTCGAATTCTAAAAATTTCTCGTCGTTATGGTGTGGGGCGTGGTCGGTGACGATGACGTCGATTAGGCCGCTTTTTAGCCCCTCTCTGATCGCGTCCACGTCTGATCTGGTGCGAAGCGGCGGCGACATTTTAAAGTTCGTATCATAGCCTAGTAGCTCATCCTCAGTGTAGGTAAAGTGGTGTGGCGTCGCCTCGCAGGTCACGTTTATGCCGGCTGCGCGAGCTTGCGCTATGAGCTTTAGCGACCACTCGGAGCTAACGTGCGCGATGTGGATGTGGCCGCCCGTGAGCTTGGCTAGCAGCAGATCGCGCGAGACCATGATCTCTTCTTGCTCGCGCGGCATACCTTTGATGCCTAGTATCGCCGAGACGCGGCCCTCGTTCATGTGGCCGCCGCGGCATAGCGAGCAGTCCTGAGAGTGGTTGATGACGAAGCTACCGAAGTGCTTTGAGTACTCAAGCGCGTATCTCATCACGTCGCTGCTAGCTACGGGCAGGCCGTCGTCGCTAAACGCCACTGCGCCAGCCTCAGTCATATCGCCCATCTCTACGCATTTTTTGCCGTCCATCTTGCTAGTTATTGCGCCGATTGGTAGCAGGTCGATGAGGCCGCGAGCTCTAGCTTTAGCTACCATATCGCGCGTGACGACGGCGTTGTCGTTTATGGGATTTGTATTTGCCATCGGGCAGCAGGTGGTTACGCCGCCCGCGACCGCGGTTTCAGAGCCCGTGTTTATATCGTCTTTATACTCAAGGCCTGGATCCCTAAAATGCACGTGCATATCGATTAGACCCGGCATCACGAGCTTGCCGCTAGCGTCTATTATATTATCGGCTGCCGGTTCGTCAGTGGTGACGAGAGCGATCTTGTCGCCCTCTATCAGGACGTTTGCTTTTTGCGAGCCGTTATGATTTACGATCGTGCCGTTTTTTATGAGAGTTTTCATTTTGCGCCTTTGTTTTTGATGAGAGTATCTAGGATCGCCATCCTGACGGCGACGCCGTTTTCGACCTGATTTAGCACGTGCGAGTAGCGCGGATCGTCTGCTACGTCGGAGTTTATCTCTACGCCTCGGTTTATCGGACCCGGGTGCAGGATCATGACGCCATCTTTGGCGTATTTCATTTTGGCTTGGGTTAGGCCGAAAAATTTGGAGTATTCGCGTACGGACGGAAACGCTATCTCATCATCCTGACGCTCTAGCTGGATACGTAACATGATGATGACGTCCGAGTCCTCGATCGCCCCTTGCATATCGGTGCAAATTTGACAGCCAAAAGCCTCCATGCCCGTTAAAAACATCGGCGGGCCAAAGAGCTTAACCTTGGCTCCGAGCGTTTTTAGGACGTAGATGTTTGAGCGCGCCACGCGGCTGTGAAAGATATCGCCGATGATAGCGACCGTGAGATTTTCGAGACTACCACGATTTTCCAGTATGGTAAAAAGATCAAGCAGCGCTTGGCTAGGGTGTTCGTTTAGGCCGTCGCCGGCATTTACGACGTGGGCGTCGGTATTCTCGGCGATAAATTTAGCCGCGCCAGAGCTGTAGTGGCGCACGACTACGATGTCCGTTTTCATCGCGACGATGTTATGGACAGTGTCGATGAGCGTTTCGCCCTTTTTGGTGCTGGAGCTTGAGGCGGTGAAATTTATAGCGTCAGCTCCGAGGCGCTTAGCCGCGATCTCAAAGCTCGTTCGCGTCCTAGTCGAGTTTTCGAAAAAGGCGTTTACGGTCGTTTTGCCGTAGAGCGATTTGGCTTTTTTGGTCTCGGAGTTGTTTAATGCCTTAAACTCCTTGGCTAAATTTAGGAAATGGTAAATTTCGTCTTTGGTTAAATTTGCAGCGGTTACGAGGTCTTTTTTGGTATAGCTCATCCGTTTTTTCCTTAGAAAGATAGAGTTAAATCAAAAAAGCGATATTACCCCGTTTTTACTTAAGGTTTAATTTTGCAGTTTGCTAAACTCCGCGCCCAGACGCTCTCTAATCTCGTCGCCCGCCCGCTCGCCGTCTTTGAAATTTTCTGTGACGAGATCGTCTAGGCGGCTTAGCACCTCAAAGAGCTCGCTTTCCCATTTATCGGGGTTTCTAGCCGAGACGATGAACACTGCTAGAAAC
>CALBNA010000073.1 GCA_937896205.1 uncultured Campylobacter sp.
GTGAAATAATTTTTTAAAAAGGAAAAACTATGAACAAATTTATGTTATCAATGTTGGCATGCGCTTCGATGGTATTTGCCGCTATAAATTTAAATACTGCTACAAAAGAGGAGCTTATGAGCTTAAACGGCATTGGTGCAGCAAAGGCTGATGCTATTATTGAATACAGAAAAACAAACAAATTTGAAAGCATAGAGGATATTAAAAACGTAAACGGTATCGGCGATAAGACTTTTGAAAATTTAAAAGGCGACATATCTACGAGCGGCACGAGCGTAGTGCCTACAAGCGATAAAGTATCCAAAAAGGCAAAAGAAGTCAATGATGTGACCGACAAAGTAAAACAGGGCAAAAAAGAAGTCGCTAAAAAAACAAAAGATGTAGAAGACAAAATAGCTGCGCCTGTAAAAGATATGGATAAATCTAAAACTGACATGGAGGAAAAGGCTTCTAAAAGCATCAAAAGTAAAGTAAAATCTGGCGAAGATAAAATAGAAAAAGATATTGATGAGGCTAAGACTAAGACAAAAGTTTCAAAGAAGAAGGTTGAAGAAAGCGTAGGTAAGGAAGTCGAAGCTAAAAAACCTACAAAGAAAAAATCAGAATAACATTATATTATTTTCGGCTCAAATTTGGGCCTATAAATTAAACTGTGTAAATCCTTTTTTGATAAAATAATCAGAATGGATTTACACATATCTCATGTCTACTATATAGACAAAAATTACACAAAAAATTATCTTGCAATCATATCAAGTCGTTTCAAAATATCAGAGATTGAAATCGTCATAGCAGATGCAGTTAAGGCGGAAATGGCTAATAGTTGTTTGTAGGCGCTAGTCAAAAATATCAGAAAAGATATATGGCAGTAGCGAAGGCGAAGCTAAATACTACCATAACTTGGCAAATATATCATGTTTTTTGTTAGTAACCGCAAAGGTTGCTGATTAAAAGCTATCAACTTAATAATACAATTTTTTAAAAAGACGACCCCAAATTTACATTGCCGCATTGTTTTTAAAGGTTAAAAAGATATAATCTGTGCATTATTCTAAAACAAACAAAAATTAATAAGGCGACCAAAGGGTGGAATTTAAAAAAGTTTTAAATTTTTTATCTATTTTTATGGCGGCGTTTGTGCTGTATGGATGCGCGACAAAGGCTAAATTTGATGTTCCGCAGATCGTAAATTTCGATAAACGCGAATTTGAAGTGGCTTCGCAAAGCGGCTCAAATTTGCTCTATATTTCGCATGAAAAAGAGGATTTTTATTTTACGATGATAAACTCCATGGGCACTCCGCTGGCTAGGAGAGTTTTAAGGCCGAGCGGCGAATTTGAAGCTATCGGCTTTTTACCGCCAAATAGCACATACAACGAGCTTTTTGTTAAAGTGCTAAATATCGTAAAATCAAATCAAAAAGAGGCTGTCATAACGGCAAATAACGAAAATTTTAAGGTAAGAGCTCTTGATATACGTTAGCAAGCCCGCCGTCATCAGCGCAGCCGGAGCCGATGCTGAGGAAAATTTTGCAAATTTATGCGGAGAAAAGAGATTTTTGAGCATTTGCGAAGGCTTTAGGGCTGATAAAAGCTTTATCCTGGGCAAGGTCGGCGTGCAGCTGGCTAAATTTAGTCAAAATACGCCAAAACACCTGCAAACGCGGACGAACGCTCTAGTTTTAAGCGCGCTTTTGCAGATAGATAAAGACGTGCGAGAGGCCATCAAAAAATACGGCAAAAACCGCGTCGGCGTAGTCGTAGGTACGACCACTAGCGGCGTGGAGGAAAACTACGAAACGTTTAAGGATTTTGCCGCGACGGGGTTTTTCGATGCTTCAAAATTTGGCATAAATCGCAACTCTCTGGCCAACCCGTCCGAATTTATCGCTGATTTTTATGGGCTTAGCTCGGTTGCGTTTTCCGTCTCGACCGCCTGTACCTCGGGCGTCAAGGCTATCATAACGGCAAAAAGGCTGCTGGAGTCGGGCGTCTGCGACGCCGTGATCTGCGGCGGCGTGGATAGCTTAAACACGCTAACGATAAACGGCTTTGATAGCCTGGGCATCCTAAGCGCGCGAGAGACGAATCCGTTTTCTAAAAATCGTGACGGTATAAATATCGGCGAAGGGGCGGCCTTTTTCGTAACGAGCAGGGATGAAATTTCAAACGTAGTTATCGCAGGCGAGCACTCAAACTGCGACGCGTTTCATATGACGCAGCCCGATTTTAGTGGCCGAATGCAAACGCAGTGCGTGCAAAAGGCGCTACAGGCGGCAAATTTAAGCAGCGTGGATTATATAAATTTACACGGTACCGGCACGCAGGCAAACGATAAGATCGAGGCAAAGATCGTGCATTCGCTCATGCCGAGCGTTTTTGCGAGCTCTGTTAAGCCTCTGATCGGCCACACGTTAGGAGCCGCAGGAGCCATCGAGAGCGCGCTTTGCGCCATGCTTTGCGCTAGAGGCGAAACCGCGCTGCTACCGCACGTTTACGACGGTGTTTACGATGATGAGATAGAGGAGATAAATTTGGTAAAATTCGGCCAAAGAGCGGTCGTAAATTCGGCCATGTCGCTGTCGTTTGCATTTGGCGGCGATAACGCGGCGATCGTGTTTGGGAGGGCGAGATGAGCCTGGGGGATTATCTTCCGCACGGTACGGC
>CALBNA010000074.1 GCA_937896205.1 uncultured Campylobacter sp.
CGTCGGCAGCGTCAGATGTGTATAAGAGACAGCCTAAACATCAGCTTTGATAGCTACCTGGCGAGATTTGGCCAAGAGGTGGACATAAAGCACCTTTACGTTGGGCTTTTTAAGGCGCCGTTTTTTGGCGTTGTGATCGCGTTTATTGGCTGCATGAGAGGCTTTCAGATCGGCGGAAACACCCAAAGCGTGGGCACTTATACGACCGTGAGCGTTGTAAACGCGATATTTGGCGTGATCATGGTCGACGCGCTGTTTTCGATTATTTTCACGCAGCTAGGCATATAAATGATAATAAAAGCGACTGATTTAACGACGAAATTTGGCGACAGAGTGATCCACGACGGGCTAAATTTCCATGTAAACGAGGCTGAAATTTACGGGTTGCTCGGCGGTAGCGGCACGGGTAAATCGACTCTGATGAAAACGATGATATATCTAAAGGAACCAAGCGCCGGCAAGGTCGAGATGCTAGGGCGCGATCTATGGTCGCTAGACGAGGCGGCTAGGCAGGAGATGAAGCTCGCTTGTAGCGTGATGTTTCAGTTTGGCGCGCTTTATACCTCGATGAACGTACTGGAAAATATCTATATCCTGCTAAAAGAGTATAGCGGCATGAGCGAGCGCTCTATGCGCGAGATAGCGATGTTTTGGCTGCAAAAAGTAGGTCTTAGCGAAAACGTCGCTTTGCAGTACCCAAGCGAGCTAAGCGGAGGTATGAAAAAGCGCGTGGCGATGGCTAGGGCTCTAGTGCTGAGTCCTAAAATTCTATTTTTGGACGAGCCAAACTCCGGCCTTGACCCAAGTAGTGCGCGGGCGTTTGACGAGCTAGTAGTCGAGCTACGAGATACGCTTGGCGTTACTGTCGTGATGGTGACGCACGATATAGACAGTATTTGTACGATTTTGGATAGATTTTTGATACTTCAAGATAAAAAGATAGCCTTTGAAGGGACGTTTGAGCAGCTGATGCAAATGCCCGAAAATCCGCTCGAAGAGCTTTTAAAAACAAGGAAAAACGGTGGGAAATAAAATAAATTATACTTTGATAGGCCTCTTTTTCGTGCTCGTAGTGAGCGCGCTAGGCATCGCGGCGTGGTGGCTGGGCGGATACGGGAAAAGGGCCGATGATTACAGGTCGTATTTCATCAAAACTACAAGCCTGCCAAGCGGCATCAAAAAGGACTCCACGGTCAAATTTATCGGCGTAGACGCGGGCACGGTCAAGGATATCCGCTTTGCCGACGAAAAAGAGGCCCTCATCGAGCTTGAGCTCTCCGTAAGGAAAGACATACCGATAAGAACCGACAGCACGGCGTCTGCGGAGATACAGGGCATCACGGGCATCGGCTACCTAAATATCTCGCGCGGTAGCATGGATAGCCCGCTCTTTGATAAAAACGAAAAGGCCTACATCGGGCTTGAGGCGAGCTTTTTTGATAAAATCGGCGACAGAGCCGAGTATCTAACGAAAAATTTAGAGTCTACCTTTAAAAATATCAATAAATTTTTAAGCGATGAAAACGCGGCTAAATTTTCGTCTATCCTAGTTTCGGTTGATGAAGCCGCGAAGAAGATAAACGCCGGAAATCTCGATATAAACGCGACTATCGCAAACGCAAACGAGGTTTTGGCAAATGCAAATTTGACGCTAAACGAGCTAAAAAAAGCGCTAAAAAACGCCTCGGGCACGCTTGAGTTTGTAAATTCGTTTACGACCAAGGCCACAGACGCCGCGCAGGCGCTAAAAAATCTACAAACCGCGATAGCAGAAAAGATAAAAAGCGGCGAATATGACGTAAAAGAGGCGCTAAATACGATTGGCGACGAGACGGAGAGGACGCTGCTTAGCTTCCAAAAGCTCATTTCGGATTTCAGAAATACCCTTTTTAGACTCGAG
>CALBNA010000075.1 GCA_937896205.1 uncultured Campylobacter sp.
CTTTTAAATCTTTAGCTTTGCCTGATTAGTTTAGACTGTTTTTTAGGGTAAAAGTCGCTCAAAGTCCGTATTTTAGGGGATTTTAAAAAATGCTTTAGATTGTAAAAAATAGGGAATGGTGGTTAGAGGCAGAATCGAACTGCCGACACGCAGATTTTCAGTCTGCTGCTCTACCGACTGAGCTATCCAACCACGCTGCTAATAAAGAAATGTGATTTTAGCCACTTGATACTTAAATTTTGGTTAAAGGTGCAAAATTCGGCGCATTTTTAAAACATGAAATTTATTTTTAAAGGCAGTAGCTCAAATTTAGCGGCTTTACGGCGCATATATCGCGTCAAATTTGCAAATTTAAAATCGCTTTTTTAAATTCATCCCCGCGCTCTACGTAGCTGCTAAACTGATCTAGACTCGCTGCAGCGGGACTTAAGAGCGCTATCTCGTCCAAATTTTCACTGTTTGCGCCGACCTTTGCAACACCGTCAAATTTGAATTTTTTATCTATCTGGCCGACTGCGACGCTTAAAAACTCGCATTTTACTGCCGGGATTTTAAACTCGCCCGCAAGATTCATTAGCTTGTCCGTATTTGAGCCGATAGCGTAAATTTGTGTCTTAGCGCCGCGCAAAGCTTCAAAAAGCGGCCGCATATCTACGCCCTTATCGTCGCCGCCTAAAATCAAATGCAAAAATTTGCCCTCATATCGCTTGACGGCTTGGATGCTCGCATCGATATTGGTCGCCTTCGTGTCGTTGACCCACGTCCTGCCGCGCGCATCGTGAAACTCCTCGAGCTTGTTGCCTTCGATGACAAAGCCGTTTAGTAGCCGTGCGTCGCATCTGTCGAGCAAAATTTTTTGGATAGCAAGCGCCAAAAGAGCGTCCGTTAAAAACGGCGTTTTAAAGGCGATATCGTTTAAATTTACTCCGCAAAACCGGGCCAAATCAGCCTCGTTTTCGTAGCTTATCACCTTTGCTTTAGTAGGCGTATCGGCGTAAATTTTAGGCAGGATCGCGACTACGTTTTCGCCCATCATTGCTAGCGGTTTTAGCTTGGCGCGCTCATACTCGGCAAAGTCGCCGTGCCAGCTGAGGTGATCGGGCGTGATCGGTAAAAGCGCGTAAATGCCGGGCGTCGCGGTATTTGTGTAGTGCATAGTAAAAGAGCTGGTCTCTAACACCCAAATTTTAGCGTTTACGTCAAGGTCCGCGAGCGGAACGCCGACGTTGCCGCCCATGACGGAGCCGTAGCGCGCCAGCAGGTGCTGCGTCATCTTTGTCGTCGTGGTTTTGCCGTTCGTACCGCTGATCCAGACGCTAAAGGGCATTTTGTCGCCGTAAATTTTGTAAAAGTAGTCGTATTCGCTGATGAGATTTTGCGCGTTTTTAACTAGCTCGTGGCTCGGCGGGAAACCGGGGCTTGGGATCTCGAGGCCGCTTTTTTCTGGCACGAAAAGGTTTGGCGGTAGTAGCGTGTTACCCCATTCGTCGCTTGAGATCTCGCTAAATTTATCGTCGTAGATGTCCCAGTCGCCCTCTTTGCCGAAGTTTTTCGCGATCGCGCGGGTCGTGCCGCCGTAGCCAAATAGCGATTTTCTCATTTTCTCCCCTTTGCCCGTAAAATTTGCATTTCTCGTCTGTGCCTGGATCAGCTTTTCGCCGTTTTGCTCGCGTTAAATTTACCTGATTTTTAGCGCGGTCATGGCGATCAAATTTGCCAAAACGGCGATGAGCCAAAATCTCACGATGATCTTATTTTCTACCCAGCCTTTTATCTCAAAATGATGATGTATCGGCGCCATTAAGAAAATTCTCTTTTTAAAAATTTTAAAGCTTCCGACCTGCAAAATCACGCTCAGGGTCTCCATCACGAACACGAAGCCGATGATGATGAGCAGGATTTCGTTTTTCGTCATCACACCCATGAGACCGATATATGCGCCTATGCTTAAGCTTCCGCTATCGCCCATGAAAACCTCGGCCGGATGGCAGTTAAACCACAAAAATCCCATCAGCGAGCCGATCAGCGCAGCGGCCACGACGACCGTCTCGCCTACGCCCGCGATCTTTGGTAAAAGCAGATACGAGCTAAACACCGCGTGTCCACAGATGTAAGCAAACACGCCTAGCGTCAGCAGCGAAAATACCGCAGGCACGGTAGCTAGTCCGTCTAGGCCGTCGGTTAAATTTACTGCATTTGAGGCGGCGACGATGACGAGCGTCCAAAAGGCCACCGCAAAAACGCCAAGATCAAGCACCGGAAATTTGTAAAACGGTAGGTAAAATTTACTGCTCAGCTCGCCGTGTAAATAGAGCATCGTCGAGACCGCAAAGGCTATCAAAATTTGAACCGCAAGCTTAGCTCTAGGGCTTAGTCCGTCGTGGTTTTTGCCGCCTGAGATTTTGCGAAAATCATCTTTAAAACCAAGCGCGGTAAAGCCCGCTAGACAGATCAGCGAGGCAAGGACGAAGACGTTATCAAGACGCGCGCAGATCACGCTCGCCCCAAGCGCTGCTCCGATAAAGACCAGTCCGCCCATCGTCGGCGTTTTGGCCTTTTTTTGGTGTGTTTGGGGAGCTAGCTCATAGATGGGCTGGGCGGCGTTTTTGGCCTTTGCCCACGCGATAAATTTAGGCAGCGCCCAAACGGTCAAGCAAAATGCAATAAAAAACGAAAAACCCGCGCGAACGGTGATATACTGAAAGATATTAAAATTTGAGAATTCATAAATATAGTAAAACATAAAAGC
>CALBNA010000076.1 GCA_937896205.1 uncultured Campylobacter sp.
CTGATCGATACCCCCGCCTCAAAAAACGCCGCGAGCTTGTCGCAAAATTTAAGCGCTTTGCCGTCGATGGCGTTAAATTTATCCTCGTTTACATTCTCCATCGTACCCTCGTGATGTAGAGGCTTTTTCTCGCAAATTCTATTTTCAAACTCGTTTTTGATAAATTTGCCGCCTTCCATACGGATGCCCAGGATATAGCTAAACTCGTCTCTAAAATTTTCAGGCACGAAAGGCAAAATTTTCTCGTCTATCAGGCGCATTTCATATTCGCTGATTATCTCGTTTAGCCCTTCGATACCGTATTTTACGGGGCTAATGATATCGCGCGTTAGCGACTCTGGCAGATCGTGAAAGAGCGCGCAAAAGAAATTATTTTCTAGCCTTGATTTGCAGGCCTTAACCTCAAGCGAGTAAAAATAACTCAAAATCGCCACGACTAGCATGTGGCCAAGCACTGCCGTTTCAGGGATGCGAGGCGTCTGCGCCCAGCGCTTTTGAAAGCGCAGTCTGCCGGCTAGATCTACTAGCTTGGCTAGCTTTTGATTCATCACGATTTTGCGCACGCCTATTAGCTCGTAATAATCCTCCAGCTCCTCCTCCACGCGCGCTTTTAGCTCGTCTATGTCGCTTAAAAATTTACTAGTTTGATAAACGATCGAAAACTCCCAGCGTGTCGCGAGATAGCTAGCGGCCTTTAGGATTAGGCGCTCTTTGGCGTGAGCTTTGTCTTTGTGCGTGAGATAGCGGCGCATCCGCTCTAAAAATTTACCGCCCTCGACGTCCTTTACGAGCCCTTCAAGGATCGTTAACACCCAGGCGTTTATCTGTTCGTTTTTGGTTTTTTGCATCTGATGAAACACATCGGGGCGTATATCCGTGACCACGACTCGCGCGAGAAACTCGAAAATACCGGCCTCGATGATGTAGTTCATATCGGCGCCGTGCTCGAGCTTTGCGATGAAATACGCGATGATAAATTTATGCGCCTGCTTATCAAGCTCGACTAAATTCGTCATCTTCGGATAGTCGTTCCAGCGCGAGATGGACGCGGCCTTAAAGATGTGCTCGATCAGCTGCGCGCTTATCATTTATCTTCCGATGATTTTTTCACGACACGGGCGCGTTTTTCGCCGGTAAATTCAGGCTTTTTAAAACCCTCTTTACTACCAGTTCTTCGCGGTTTATCGTCAAATTTATCTTTACTACTCGCGCGAGGTTTTCTATCGCCGGTTTTTGTATCTCTTCTATCGGCTCCGAAACTCTTACCGCGAGAGCCGTCTTTGCTAAATTTAGACTCGCGTGCTCCGTAACTGCCTATACCAAAACTTCGATCGCTATCTCG
>CALBNA010000077.1 GCA_937896205.1 uncultured Campylobacter sp.
CTATCCTCTTCGTCGGCAGCGTCAGATGTGTATAAGAGACAGCTTTAAATTTATCCGCTAGCTTTTGCCTCGTTTCCTTTTTTAGCTTCATCATAAAAGGCACTCGCAGACGCTGTTTTTGGCAGGTTACGTTTGCGTCAAGGATATTTTTCGCGCTTACGCTATCGCAGTTTCCTTTGACCTTTTTTGGCGGCAAAATCTCAGCCAGCTTCTTTGCCAGTACGCCCGCTCGGCGAAAGACGTCTTTGTTTAAAATTTGCGCCTGTTCCTTGGTGTAGTCGCCTTCGGTTAAAAGGCGGTAAAAGTAGTAATCCTTAGCAAGCCCCTTAGGCTCGTCTTTTATCTCCTCAAAACTCTTAACTCCGCCAAATGCCGCCGCCGCAAAAATCGCGGGCAGGATAAATTTAAGCAGCGTACGCAAACATAAGCCTTACGAAAAATCTATCTATAAACTGAAGCGACAAAAGCACGATAATAGGCGCTATGTCTATACCGCCAAAAACCGTCGGTATCACGCGGCGGATAGCGCCGTAAACGGGCTCGGTGAGACGGTAGAGTAGCTGCACGATAGGGTTATAGGGATCAGGGCGCACCCAGCTTATGATCGCGGCGCCTATGATGATCCACGTGTAAGCGCTGATAACGATATGCAAGATACTGCCGACTGCTTCTAAAAATACCGAAAATATCATCGTAAAATTTCCTTTAGATACGGTTTGATGAGCGGATATAGCTCGCTAAGCTCGGGGCCGTGCTCGGCGCCCGTGAGCAAAATCCTAAGCGGCATAAAAAAGCCTTTGCCCTTTAGCCCCGTGGCATCCATGAGAGCCTTTTTTAGCTCGTTAAATTCGCCAAATTCGCTCAAATTTAACGAAGTTGCGGCGGCTTTTATGGCCTCGCATCCGGCCTTAAACTCATCTGGGATAAATTTGGTCGCGAAAATCGCATCGACCTTGGCCTTTATCTCGGTTAGTAGGCTGCTTTCTTGAGTGTAAAATCTAGCTATAGCGGCAAATTCGGGCTTTATACCCATTAGTGCGGCTAGTCGCTCGTCGCTTGCTCTTTTTATGTGCTCGCGGTTGATGTGCTCTAGCTGTTTGACGTCAAATTTGGCCGGAGATGCCGAGACTTTTGAGATATCAAACCACTGCGCGGCTTCTTCTATCGTAAAGATTTCAACCGGCGCCTTGTAGCCTAGCGAGACGATGTAGTTTGCGATGGCTTCAGGCATAAAGCCTTGCGAGAGCAGCCATTTTACGCTACTTTCGTTCTCGCGTTTGCTCATTTTTTTGCCTTCCACGTTTAGGATGATAGGCAGGTGGGCGTAGTTTATCTTTTGCGTATAGCCTAGTCCTTCGCGGATGAGGTCTTGCTTTGGCGTGTTGCTGACGTGATCCTCACCGCGGATGACGAAGGTGACGCCCTCTAGCATATCATCGACCGCGCAGGCGAAGTTATACGTAGGAGTAAAATCAGCCCGCATAATCACAAAGCTATCGACGTTTTCAGGCTCAAAGCTGATCTCGCCCTTTATCGCGTCTTTAAATTTCATCGTGCCTAGCGGCTTTTTCATGCGCACGACGAAAGGCTTTTGGTTATTTAGCACTTCATTGTCGCTTAGATGCTCGCACGTCCCGTCGTAGCGGTAGGCTTCGCCTCTAGCCTTGGCGGCTTCTTTTTTGGCTTCCAGCTCGCTTTCGGTGCAAAAGCACGAAAACGCCTTTTTATCTATCAAAAGCTTTGCCGCAAACTCGCGGTGAAATTTCAAATTTTTACTTTGATAATAAAGCGTGTCCCATTTGATGCCGAAAAGCTCTAAAATTTCTAAAATTTCCTTGTCTTTTCCGGGGATATTGCGCTCCTTGTCGGTATCCTCGATGCGGATGATAAAGCCGCTTTTATCCTGAAGCGAACAGACGTAGTTTAGGATCGCGACCCTTAAATTTCCCAGATGCATATCGCCTGTCGGCGACGGCGCAAAACGATACATTTTTATTTCCTTATTGATTTTTGGGGCGATTATAGCATTTTTGGCATTTAACCTCGCTTTTTTATCTTTTGTGAAGCTAAAATAAATATAATTGATATCTAATTTTAAAATTTAAAGGAAAAAGATGAGTTTCATCAAGGAATTTAAAGAATTCGCAATGCGCGGTAACGTCATCGATATGGCCGTGGGCGTCGTGATCGGCGGCGCTTTCGGTAAGATCGTTAGCTCGCTAGTGGGCGACGTGATTATGCCGATCATAGGCGTACTAACCGGCGGGGTAAATTTTTCCGACCTAAAAATTACCCTAAAAGACGCGGTCGGCGATACGGCTGCCGTAACCGTAAACTACGGCTCGTTTATACAAACGATGGTCGATTTTACAATCATCGCGTTTTGTATTTTCTGTGTGATTAAGGCTATAAATTCGCTCAAAAAACCAAAAGAAGAGCCGAAAACAGAAGAGCCTGCGCCGATACCTGAGGACGTCGCGCTTCTAACCGAGATCAGAGATCTTTTAAAAAATAAATAAGTATAGCAAATGCTAGAGCAAATCCCGTTTTTTCAGGGGCTAAACGAGGCCGAGCTAAAAAGGCTAGAAGATATCAGCATCCTAAAAAAGTATAAAAAGGGCGAGTTTTTATTTATGGAGGGCGAGGAGTCAAAGTGGCTCCACCTCCTCATAAAAGGCTCTCTCAAACTCTATAAAATCGGCCCAAAAGGCAAAGAGATTTTTATGCATCAGTTTAACGGGATTAGCTTCGTAGCCGAGCTTGCCAACTTTGAAAATATCAAATTTCCGGCGACGGCGATATTTTTAACGGGCGGCGAGGTGCTAAAAATCGACTATGATAAATTTTACGCCGAGTTTTTATCAAGCCCGCGCGTATCGCTACAAATCATAAAATCGCTCTCGCAAAAGTTAAAAATCGCGAGCGAGCTGATACATCAAGAACTCGTGCTAAACTCCGAGGCCAAGGTTGCGAGCTTTCTCGTTAATCACGCCGATCTTTTTAACGAGCTAAAACACATCAAAATCGCCTCCATCCTAAACATCACCCCTGAGACGTTTTCAAGGATTTTAGCTAAATTTAAAACCCAAAATTTGATCGAACTAGACGCAAACAATAAAATCGTAAATATCGCCACAAGCGAGCTTTCGGATATGTTTGAAGGCTAGAGCCAGTATTTGCAAATTTAAGCTTTCTTTTAGCGCAAACCGGTTTTCGCGCGTTTTTAAACCTAAAACTCGGTTATAAAAATAAACTGGTCAAATTTCAGAACCCCTCGCATACTGCAATTTTATCCACACCATCGTCTGTCTCTTATACACATCTGACGCTGCCGACGAAGAGGATA
>CALBNA010000078.1 GCA_937896205.1 uncultured Campylobacter sp.
GACGCGGGGCTTGATCAAATTTTGGAGTTTTTATCTCAAAACCCGCACCGCGTAAACGACGAATACAGCGAATTTAACGACCGCCTTTTTTCGCCGTTTATCTACAACGTAAAAATCATAAAAACAGGCAAATTTGACTTTGAACGCATAAAAAAGGCACTCAAATTTAAGCCAGGTCTTAACTATAAATTTATGATTTTCACCCCTCTTGACGCAGTTATCGCGCTTGGCATAGATCCTAACGGCAAATATAAATTCGATCAAAAAGAAGCGATACGCCTCATCGACCTGCTCGTAGCAAACGGTGCGGATATCGGCTCGCCCGAGCTTTTACACATGGCTTGCAATACCGAAGCGTTTGATATTTTTAGCCACCTTCTTAGCAAAGGTGCGCGAGACGACAAAGACGTGATGCTTTGCGTGGCCGGCGGGATAGCTATTTTTATGGGTCAAAACGGCGCTTCGCCGATCGCAAACGCTCCGCTTGATCCAAAAATAAGGCAGTTTGCAAAAACCGCAAAATTTGCCGAGTTTTACCGCGATAAAATGCGCTACCTCGAGGAGCTTTTAAAATTTAAACCGCTTAGCGAATTTGAGGCTAAGGATCTGGAAATTTTTACGAAACTAGCCGCGATCCTAGATAGCGAAGATATGGTTAAGTTTCTACTAAAAAACGGCGTTTGCAAGCAAGAGAATTTACAAACCTCGTGCGAAAATCTCAAAAAGTACGCGACCCACTACGACGCAAAAGAGAGCCTAAGGCTGATAAACGAAGTCAGATAGTATACGCGGTAAGCAAGCGACATGAAGCTAAATTTAAGCGAGAAATATGCTTGTTAGCGCCAAAGCGAAGATAAAGTAAGCAAGCGACATGAAGCTAAATTTAAGGGCAAATTTAAACAAGACGGCCTAGGTTAAATTTGCCGCTTCAAATTTAGACTGTTGGATTTAGACTCAAATTTTACTGCAGCGCATGTAAATTTAAGGATGGATGATGAAAATTTCTTTACGATTTTTGTCGCTTGCTCTACTCTTTTTATTTGCGCCGCTTTTTGCGCTAGATCAAGACGAAGCGGTCAAGGTTTGCGAGCAGATAGACGCGGGGCTTGATCAAATTTTGGATTTTTTGCGGCAAAACCCGCACCGCTTAAACGACGAGCTGGGCGAGTATTGCGACCGCCTTTTTACGCCTTTTGTATTTAACGCCAAAATGTATAACACGGACAAAATCGACTTTGTGCGGATAAAAAAAGCACTCAAATTTGAGAAACAAATTTTAGATTAGTTGATAGTAATCGTATCAAGTTTAAAGATATTCTTAGCACTTTGTGCTATAATCTGCTAAAAAATTTTAAAAACAAAGGACGAAAAAATGAGCGAAAAATTTGAATTTCAGACCGAGGTAAACGAGCTGTTAAATTTGATGATACACTCGCTTTACTCAAACAAAGAGATATTTTTGCGCGAGCTCATCTCAAACGCAAGCGACGCGCTGGATAAGTTAAACTACCTCTGCCTCACGGACGACGCGTACAAAAGCCTAAACTACTCCCCGCGAATCGATATCAAAATAAACAAGGACAAAAAGACGCTAACGATCAGCGATAACGGCATCGGCATGGACAAAAATGAGCTGATAAACAACCTCGGCACCATCGCTAGAAGCGGTACGAAGGGCTTTTTAGACAAGCTAAGCGGCCAAGCCAAAAAAGATAGCGCATTAATCGGACAGTTTGGCGTCGGATTTTATTCGGCGTTTATGGTTGCAGACAAGATCGAAGTCGTTAGTAAAAAGGCGCTTGGCGAAGAGGCCTTTATGTGGAGCTCGGATGCCAAAACCTACGAGATCTCGCCTGCGCAAAAAGATAGTCACGGCACCTCGATCACGCTTTATCTAAAAGATGACGAATTCGCCGAGTCCTACCGCATAGAAAACATCGTCAAAAAATACTCCAACCACATCCCGTATCCGATATTTGCGGATAAAGAAGAGTATGTAGCGCCTAAAGAGGGCGAAAAAGAGGGCTCGTACGAGACAAAAAACGTGCAGATAAACAAGGCCTCGGCGCTTTGGAAAATGAGTAAAAGTGCGCTAAAAGAGGCCGATTACAACGACTTTTATAAGCAAATTTCGCACGATAGCGAGGATCCACTACTTTACGTGCATACCAAAGCCGAGGGCAAGATCGAGTACACTACCCTATTTTTCGTGCCGGCCAGCGAGCCGTTTGATCTATTTCGCGTGGATTATCAAAGCGGCGTGAAACTTTATGTCAAAAGCGTATTTATCAGCGACGACGCCAAAGAGATGTTGCCGCCTTATCTTAGATTCGTCCGCGGCATAATCGACGTTGAGGATCTGCCGCTAAACGTCAGCCGCGAAATCCTGCAAGAAAACAGCATAATGCGTAGCGTAAGGGAGCAAAGCGTCAAGAAAATCCTGAGCGAACTAGCCAAGCTAAAAGAAAAAGATAGAGAAAAATATATCAAATTTTATAAAATATTCGGCAAGGTGATCAAAGAGGGACTTTACGGATTTAGCAGCGAAAAGGAGCAAATTTTAGACCTTTGCCTCTTTAAATCAAGCAAGCGCGAGGGACTAGTCAGCCTAAAAGAGTACAAAGACGCGATGAAAGAAGGTCAAAAATCGATCTACTATATCAGCGGAAACAACGAAACTATGCTAAGAAATTCGCCGCTCTTAGAGAGCTTTAGGGCTGAAGGAATCGAAGTGCTCATCATGGACGAGGAGATAGACTCTATCGTCATGCCGATGGTGCAAGACTACGACAAAACCCCGATAAAAGCGGTAAATCACACCGATATCGACGCCGAAATCAAACCGGAAAAAAGCGAAGCTGACGAGGGCAAATTTGCCGCGCTGCTAGCTAAGATGAAAGAGATACTAAAAGATGAGGTCAAGGACGTGAAGCTAAGCTCGCGCCTAAGCGAAAGCGCCGCCGTCATCGTCTATGATAAAAACGATCCGGACTACGCTACACAGATGATGCTAAAGCAGATGGGGCATAGCGCGGGTAAAATTTTACCGATACTAGAGATAAATCCAAAGCACGAGCTCTTTGAAAAGCTATCTCAAAACGAGGCGATGATATATGATGTGGCGGAGCTGCTTTTAGATATGGCTAAGTTAAACGAAGGCGTCGCGATCGACGATCCGTCGGCGTTTAGCAAAAAGCTAACTAAAATCTTGCTAAAAGCGATCTAAATTTAAGCTTTTTTTGGGCTTAAATTTTATTTTTGGCTCGGCGACGGAGTTAAATTTGCCGCCGAGTTTTTTCAAAATCTCACTCAAATCTACATAGCAAAATCCGCTCGCCCTACCCTTAAATTTACGGCGTCAAATTTAACCTAAAAGACGCTTGCTATGCTCGCCGAATGCCAAATTTGAAAAGGCTAGTAAGCTACATTTGTGTAATATTTGGTTATAATTGCCGAAAAATTTAAGGTACAAAGTGAACGAGAATAAAGAATACTTCGTAAAAGAAGAAGATTTTATCGTATCAAAAACCGATCTAAAGGGCAGGATAACCTACTGCAATCAGCCGTTTTTAAAGATCGTCGGCGCGACGCAAGAGCAGCTTTTGTACAAGCCGCACAACATCATCAGGCACCCCGATATGCCGCGCATCGTGTTTAAGCTTCTATGGGAACGCATCAAGGCAAAGCAGGAGATTTTTGCGTTCGTTAAAAACAAGAGCTTTGACGGCGGCTTTTACTGGGTATTTGCTAACATTACGGCTTCGCTAGACGCTAGCGGCGAGATCATCGGCTACTACTCCGTCCGCCGCAAGCCAAACCCGGATGGCGTCAAATTTATCGAAGGCGTATATAAGCAGCTACTTGAGGCCGAAAAAGATGGCGGCATGGAGGCTTCAGGCAAGTTTCTGGGGCAAATTTTGGCAGGTGCAGATATCAGCTACGACGAGTTAGTACATAAACTTCAGCGAGGACAGATATGAGATAATCTCGTCCTTGGCGGTATAAATACCAAAAAACAAGCCTAACGAACTTGAAAAATGGATATCAAGCCGCAAGAAGCGATCATAAGCGTCGTGCAGTTTAGCGCTCTGACAAGCTCAGTCAAAGAGTAAAAGATAAAGTCTATCGGATCATTTTTCGGCTGTTTTCGACAACGAGGAGTACTATGCCAACATCAGCGCCTATCTCTCGCATAATGGCAAATCGCAAACTCAAAGTCGCCGCAAAAAATATCAAAGATATAACCGAGCTCCTGCAAGTTCAAAGCGCCATCATGCAAAAATACAAAAGGCGAAGCCTTTTTAATAATGACACGACTCGTCCGCGCGCCGTAAAGACGCAACTGGCCGAGAGCACAATCGCGACTTGATAAACTACTAAAAATGCAGGCCGGTATCGTCTCAAACGTAATTTTGGGCGAGTTTAAGATGGCGTATAAGTTTTTACTCTACTCGGTTTTTTTAGCAAAAAGCAGAGGCGATCAGCTCCTTTTAGCCGAGATAATCAGCGTTTGTGATAAGATTGCGGCGATGATAGAACCGGTTTTTAGCGGTCAAAGTCTGCAAACCGGCGAGCTCGTGTATCACTATCTGATTTACGAGCTGCGAGAGTTAAAAGCGAATTTTATAAACTAATTTTCAAATTTGAAAAATAAAGATATTTAAATTTAACGCTCTGCCGTAATTTTAAATATCTTTTAAAATTTCATCCACTATTTTTCGTGCACCGCCATTATCTATCTGCCTAGAAAGCTTGCTTGAAATTCGCGATATATCCATCTCATTTATCAAATTTAGCATCTCGTCTGCATCGATATCGCCGCCTTTTTGAAAGCAAAATTTGGCCAAATTTTGATCCACTAGAAATTTAGCATTAAAGACCTGATGGTTATTTGCGGCGTGAGGGTAAGGTACGAATACGCTAGGCAGCGCGTTTGCCGTGAGCTCCCATAGCGTGCCCGCCCCTGCGCGGCTTATCGCCAGATCGGCGCGGCTTATTTTGAGCTCTATTTTAGGATCAAAGTCAAAAAGATCGAGTTCCTCGCCAGCAAGGCCTAGTTTTTTGTACTCCTCTTGCAAACTCTCAAGCGAGTTTTTGCCGCATTGATGGATGATTTTTACGCCTTTTTGTTTGAATACTGGAGCTAGCTTTAAAGCTAGCGAATTTATTGCCGCAGCACCTTGTGAACCGCCTAAAAATATCACCGTTTTTAGCTCGCTGCGAAGCCTAGCCGAGCTAAAAAATCTCTCCGCTACGGGATAGCTAAACACAGGCTTAAAATACGAGCTAAAAAAGCCCTTTGCGAGCGGTTTTAAGAGCTTGTTTAGGTTGCCGATCACGGCGTTTTGCTCATGGATAAAAAACGGCACGCGAGAAAGGATCGCCGCGATGGATGCGGGCGCCGAGCTGTATCCGCCCACGCTGATGAGCGCGCGGACGCCGTTTTGCTTTAAAATTTTACGCGCCGCAAATTTTAAAGCAACCCCCGCACCGAGCTTCAGCGCCAATGGTGTCGCGCATACAAGCCCGCCCGCGCCGATCTTTACAGCAAAACCGCAGCTGCGACAAAGCTTTAAAATTTTATCCGAAGCGCTACTTTTTTGCGCACAGAGCCCAGCCGCGCCGTAGATAGCGAGCTTCGAAGCCTTGCGCGCTAAAGCCCTCATCGCTAACCTACGATCGCGCCGTTTTTTACGGGCGCGAGAGTGCTAAGCAGCGTAAGGCTGCCGTCCTCGGCGCTTAAAATCATACCCTCGCTGCTATGTTTAAAAATTTTAGCGGGTTTTAAATTTGCCAGCACGCAGATCTGCTTGCCGACAAGTGCGGCGGGATCGTAAAATTTTGCGATACCGCTGATGATTTGGCGCGGCTTCTCCTCCCCTAGATCGATCATAAATCGCAACAACTTCTCGCTGCCCTCAATGTTTTCGCGCTCCAAAATCGTGCCGACTTTTATAA
>CALBNA010000079.1 GCA_937896205.1 uncultured Campylobacter sp.
ACGACGTATTTTTCCATGAAAACTTCGTCGTTGTTAAAAAACGCCTTAGCTTCGCGCTTGCAGCTTTCAAAGCTGGATTCTAGCTCCTCCTCCTTCCACACCACGCGTATGCCGCGTCCACCACCACCGCCGCTAGCTTTTAGGATCACCGGATAGCCGATGCGCTCGGCGTATAGTTTGATGTTTTCTATCGTTTCGTTGTTTAGCTTTTCGGTACCCGGAACGATAGGGATGCCGTTTTTATTCATCAGATAGCGAGCGATGTTTTTATTCCCCATTTTGCGGATGACGTCGGCGGTAGGTCCGATGAAAACTAGACCCGCATCCTCGACCTCTTTGGCAAATTCGTAGTTTTCGCTCAAAAATCCGTAGCCCGGGTGTATGGCGTCTGCGCCGCAAGCTTTTGCTACCTCAACGATGCGCTTGGCGTCTAGGTAGCCCTTGATCGGATCGATACCGATCTGGTAGGCTTCGTCGGCTATCTTGACATGCAGGCAGTCTTGGTCGGGCTTGGTGTAAATGGCGACGTTTTTGATGTGTAAGTCTTTGCAGGCACGGATAACGCGAACGGCTATCTCTCCGCGGTTTGCGATCAAAATTTTATGTATCACTTGGCTTTCCTTTCTTATCGTTTTTTGAATTTTACTCTTTTTTGCTTGCTGATGCTTGAAATTTGCTTTTTTAGAGTACGATCTTTGCGTACCGTCTTTAAATTTGCTCTTTTTGCTATCTTTACTGTTTTTGCTATTAAATTTTTAGCTTATTCTACCTTGTTTTATATATTTTAGTGCTCGGTAGCCAGGCACACTTATTTTTAATTAAATTTGTTGCGTAAGATAACATAAAGATTTTTTATAGATGGTTAAATGCGGCAAATTCGGCGCACAAATTTAAATTTTTATGGCCTTACAGCAAATTTTGATGTAGTAGGGGATGTAAAAAATATAAAAAAAATTAGCAACTATGTCAAAATTTATGAAAGATTTAAGAAACCTTTGGCTATACTTCACATTTCTTTTAAAGTGCGCTCGTAGCTCAGCTGGATAGAGCATTTGATTGCGGTTCAAAAGGTCAGGGATTCGAATTCCTTCGAGCGCACCACGATACTTACAAAACCGATAAAAATCCCCAAAATTCATGCTTTTATTTAACTAACGAAAACCGTTAAACGCGAAATTTATCAAATTTAACGCCCTA
>CALBNA010000080.1 GCA_937896205.1 uncultured Campylobacter sp.
CTATAACAACTTTTACTTTATGGAGATGAACACCCGCATCCAGGTCGAGCACGGCGTGACCGAAGAGATCACGGGCGTGGATCTCATCGTACGTCAAATTCGTATCGCAGCGGGCGAGATCCTCGACATGGAGCAAAGCGACGTCATCACACAAGGCTTTGCGATCGAGGCGCGTATCACCGCCGAGGATGCATGGCAAAACTTTATCCCAAGCCCCGGCGAAATCACCGGCTACTACCCTGCTCTAGGCCCTTCCGTGCGTGTCGATAGCCACCTATATAAAGACTATCAAATACCACCGTTTTACGATAGCTTGCTAGCTAAACTCATCGTGCGTGCCCCTAGCTACGATCTAGCCGTAAATAAACTAAAACGCGCGCTAGATGAGTTTACGATCGAAGGCAGCGTCAAAACCACGATCCCGTTTTTGCTCAGCATCAGCAAGGAGCGCGACTTTAGGCGAGGATTTTTCGATACGTCATACGTCGAAAACAAAATGCCTACCCTACTAGAAAAGATGAAAACCAAAGACAACGAGGACAACGAAGAGGTGATCGCCGCCATCGCAGCAGCGATACAAAGGGTAAAAGACGCTAGAAAATTTAAAGAGGAACATGCGAATGAATGATTTTTTCGATAGTTTAAAGGATATAAAAAAAGAGCTTCAAAAAGAGCAAAATGTAAATTTGAGCTCAAATTTGGCCGCCAAAAACGCCGCAAAGCAAAATTTGAAGCCTGAGTCAAAAACCTTCAGCAAAGAAGAAGCCATCGCGCATAAAGAGCAAAATTTGCGCGATGAGTTTCTAGCCTACGTCAAGGACGCGGATATCAAAAAGTGCTAGTAGTGCCGTTTTCCACCCTGCCTAGCCCCTGCCCCTACCTCAAGGGCAGGGACTCCCGCATGGAGTATCGCTACATAGACGGCTGCGACTTTGCCGTAAACGACGCTCTAGCTAGGCGAGGCTTTAGGCGCTTTGGCAAATATTTTTCCAAGCCAAACTGCGCGGGTTGCCGCGAGTGCGTAAATATAAGGGTCGATGCGCTAAATTTTAAATTTAGCAAATCCGCCCGCCGCACGATGCGCAAAAATGAAAATACCAAAATCATCCTAACAAAGCCGCTCCTAGACGACGCACACGTGGCGCTATACAAAAAATACCATAAATTTATGCAAGAAAAGCGCGAGTGGAAGTACTACGAGCTAGACTTTCGCCGCTACTACGAGCTCTACGTCGCGGGGCACGCGGAGTTTGGCAAGGAGATAGCGTATTTTGCAGACGGCCGGCTCATCGGCGTCGATCTAGTCGATATCCTTAGCGACGGCATCTCGGCGGTTTATTGCTATTACGATCCTGATTTTGCGGACCTTAGCATCGGCAGATACTCGCTCTATCAGCAAATTTTACTGGCCAGGCAGCTAAATTTACGCTGGATATATCTAGGCTACTACGTCAAAGACTGCCCTAGCCTAGCTTATAAGGCTGACTACAAACCCTACGAGCGTCTGTGCGAATACGTTGCGCTAGACGAAACGCCCGTGTGGGAAAAAGCGGAATAAAAAATGCTTTCAAATGCGTTTTATAAAGGCAAAATTTGATAAAAGTAAGTCAAAATCTAGAATCTCTAAGCATAGAAACATCAGACGCCGATCTGTTTTTCGAGCTGCAAGCGCTCATAAAGCGAAACTTCGCCAAGACGCTGGGGCAAAAAGGCAAAGTGATGTCGTTTTACGACGAAAACGAGAAGATTCAGCGCAAATATTTCGTCAAATTTCTAAAAAAACTCTGCCAAAGATACGAGCTAAAAAACGTAAATTTAAACTTCGCCGAGTATAAAACCATCAAACTCCACTACATCCAACCAAACTCGCTAAAAGCCATGGTTTTCGTCGACGTCGCCTTCGTGCGCGGCGGCGCGATATTTAGCTTCGATCGCTCAAACGAAGCCTTCATCTCGCACATCATCAGAGGCTTTGAGTCAAAGCAAATTTTATCCGCCGAGGGTCAAATCGCCATAAATATCGCAAATTTGGGCGATTGCGCGCGCCTAGAGGAGCTGTTTAACAAGAGCGAATACATGAAATTTTCTATCATCTTTAACTATAACGAAGAGGAATTTGAAAAATTTAAAAAACGCATCAAAATCTGCGCCAAGAAAAACGAAGCCAAATTTGCCGCGCTGGCTAGCCTTTTCGAGGATCATTTTACCGTGCTTGGGTGCGATAAAAACGATAGCTTTGAGGAGGTGCGAAACCGCTATCTGGAGCTAGTTAAAGCCTATCACCCCGACTTTCACGCCGCGCTTAGTCCGGAGCTTTTGGGTGAGTGCAAAACGCAGTTTCAACGCATACAAAATGCCTACGAGAGCTTGAAGCCGTATTTTAGGGAGCTGGAATCGGGAGCGGCGGAATAAGATTTAAATTTTAGACTTTAGCATAAAAAATATAATTTAATAACCGTTTAATAGTGCCCTGAAAAATCACGCAAACTATAGCCATAATTAACGCATAAGGGCCTATAAATAACATCAAAACCAAAGAAATAGTAAGATTAAAAACGTAAAAGTAACTATCGCCGTTGCTATCGTCGAAAAATATATCTATAGGCGTTAGTTCAATATTTTGATTGCAAGGAATAAGCCTTAAACAGCGAAATAACCAAAAAATCGGTATAGCCAAAATCAAACCGAAAAATAAACCGCCCATGATGTTGTCCATGCCCGGAGCGATGCCCTCAATCAAATAGGTACTCGCAATGCCTAAAGATAGGACAAAAAGAATAAAAAATATGCGCTTCATATGGATATTTTAAATTTTCAAGACTTAAAAATCAAGAGAAGTACGATACTATCCCCGCCAAACCCCCAGCTTAAATTTAAAATTTACGCTCAAATTTGCGTCGCGCTGGGCAAATTTGCCCCGCTCCAAGCGGCAAATTTTACTTGCCGGATTGCAGCAGATAGGTCTTTTTGCGTTCGCTGGAGCTGCCGATATTT
>CALBNA010000081.1 GCA_937896205.1 uncultured Campylobacter sp.
AAATAAGCCGAACGTGGCGGATTGTCGCTAAATTTGCAAAATTAAATAAAAATAGAAAGGATAAAAATGGAAAAAACATTAGAAGGCATGGGCGAACCGCGCATGAAGCAAGTCGCCTTGCCAAAAGACACAAACTCGGCTGGCAATATTTTTGGCGGCTGGATACTAAGCCAGATCGACCTTGCCGGCGCTCAGGCCGCGCGCGAAGTGGCTCCGGAGCGCGTCGTAACGATCTCGATGCAAGAGATTATATTTAAACAGCCGGTTTTCGTCGGCGACGTCGTGAGCTGCTACGCCAAGATAACGGACGTGGGCAACACCTCGATCAAAACTAAGATCGAAGTTACGGCACAGCGGCTAAATGCGGCGGGCTTTCGCGAGTGCATACACGTGACATCCGCGATCGCGACCTATGTGAGCGTGACCAAAGACGGCGCGAAAAAACCGATCGATCCGGAGTTAAAAAAGGCGCACGGGTTTTGATCCGCTCATTTTGAGGGCTTGGAGCTAGATATCTCGCCAAGCCCTTTAGCCGCGGTCAGGTTTGACTCGGTTTTGCTGGCAACGGCTGGCCAAACGGGTCAAATTTGGCAGAATTTACGGGCTCGCTCGTGAAGTTAAATTTAGTTTCGTGGGGTCGGCGGTCAAATTTAGCTCGCCAAAACCCACGATAAATTTATCGCGCTCCAAAATGACTCACCATAAAATTTAAAAACCCCCAAAACGCTTGCGCTATCAAATTTAAGCTTACAAATTTTAACTGTCTTTTGCTCGTTTTGCGCTTTACAAACGGGTCAAATTTGATTAAGCGTCGAAGCAGAATTTTAAGTTACATTAATACAATAACTAATTCTAATCTTAATAAAAACTCTCAACACGCCTTTATAAGTAACTAAAATGATACGCTAGAAATTGCGATGTAATGGTGATTTTAGCCACATATATCAATATAAAATATAAATTAAATCTTAAATTTAAAAACTGATTTACGATATTAAGAGAATTTATTATCTTTTAAGGACAAATATGCGAATATTTCATATTTAATAAATGTGCAGATTTTGCACATCGGGAAAGGAGAAAAAATGACAAAGACCGGCAAAGTCATATGCCCGTACTGCGGTACGGGCTGTCAGGTCGAGCTTCACGTCGAAAACAACGTGATAAGAAGCGCGCTAGGAGTGCAGGATAACCCCGTAAATCAGGGCAATCTGTGCTTAAAGGGCTTTTACGGCTGGGACTACGTGGGGGCTCCCGATAGACTGACAAAACCGCTAATCCGCAAAAAAGACGGCGTATTTAGCAAAGACGGAGATCTCGAGGAGGCTAGCTGGGACGAAGCGCTCGATCTAGTCGTCGCAAAGATGAAAGAGGTCAAGGAAAAATACGGCCCTGACGCGCTAGTAGGCAACTACTCGGCTCGCTGTACGCTAGAGGACAACTACGTCGCGCAAAAAGTAATGCGCGCTGTAATCGGCACAAATAACGTCGATCACTGCGCTAGAATTTGACACGCTCCGACTGTGGCAGGTCTTGCCAAAACAATCGGTAACGGAGCGGCGACAAACAGCTTCACGGAGATCGGACCTTATAGTAATTGTATCTTGATGATCGGCTCAAACCCCGAAAACGGCCACCCGATCGCGGCTATGCACATACAGCGCGCGCTAAACCGCGGCGCTAAGCTCATCGTGATAGACCCGATAAAAACGGAATTCGCCAGCCGGGCGGACGTGCATTTGCAGTTAGCGCCCGAGCATAACATCGCGGTTATAAACTCGCTCATTTATGTTATTTTCGAGGAAAATTTAGTTAACTGGGACTTCGTAAACGAATGCACCAAGGGCGTAGAATACGTACGCGAAGCGGTCAAGGACTATTCGCCTGAAGCCATCGCTAGCTACACCAACCTAAACCCTGAGGACGTGAGAAAAGCGGCTCGCATGTACGCGACTATCCGTCCGGCCGTCATTACGCACGGTATGGGCGTCACGCACTTTAACCACGGCGTAGGCGCGGTTTGCGATATATCAAATTTATTCCTTTTAACGGGAAATATCTGCGAGCTAGGCAGCGGCGACCTACCGATACGTGGACAAGAAAACGTCCAAGGCTGCTGCGATATGGGTGTGTTGCCAAATATTTTCCCAAATTTAGGCTCGGTAACCGATCCGAAACAGCGCGAGTGGTTTGAGCAGGTTTGGCATCTAGAGCCAGGCTCCCTAAGCGGTAAAATCGGCATCCATAAAACCGAAGTGCCAAACGCCATCCTTGACGGCAGAGTGCACTTTTTCTGGACGATGGGCGAAAACCCGGTTATGACCGATCCAAATACCAACCACTTCCTAAAAGCGATCTCTAAAGTAGATATGTACGTGGTTCAGGATATCTTTTTAACCGAAACGTCGCGTAAAGCCGACGTCGTGCTACCCGGTGTGGCAAGTAGCGAAAAAGAGGGTCTCTACGCCAACGCCGAGCGCCGCGTACAGCACAACGAGCACGTCATCACGCCTCCGGGGGACGCCAGACAAGACTGGTGGATCATCTGCGAGATCGCGCGAAGGCTCGGAGCGACGGAAGGGTTTAACTTTAACTCGCCTGAAGAGATATGGGAAGAGGTTCGCAAGTGCGATCCTAGAAGATACGGCGGCATGAGCTACTACCGTATCAAAAAGCACCACGGTTTGCACTGGCCGTGCCCGGATGAAAATAGCATGGGTGGACAGAGCCTCTATCTGGATAAAAAATTCTTTACGCCCGACGGCAAAGGTAAATTTATCCCTTGCTTGCACGTAAAGAGCGTCGCAGATATCGAGCCTGCTAAAGCCGAGTTTGCTAAACGCGTAAATTTACCGCCTGAGTACGAAGTGATGGCGGGCAGCGTAGACGAGCCGACCGATCCCGAGTATCCGATACAGCTGCTAACTACGCGTAAAGTCTATCAGTACGCCGGCGGCGTCATGACTAGACGCTCCAAAGCTATCGAAGAGGGCGGCGACAGTATCGGACCTATCGCGGAGATGAACCCTGCGCTGGCTGAGCGCTACGGTATCAAGCAAGGAGACTTCATCAAAGCGTGGAGTAGATACGGTTATATCGTTATCAAAGCAGACGTCACGGGCATCGTCCCAGACGGCGTCATACAGATGACCTACCACTACTGGGAGAGCTGCTGCAACGAGCTAACGAGCAACGGCTGGGACTTTATCAGTAAAACTCCGACCTTTAAGGCCGCCATCCAGATCCAAAGGATC
>CALBNA010000082.1 GCA_937896205.1 uncultured Campylobacter sp.
TTGTATCTCTCACTATCTGTTAAAAGACCAGCGCCGTATTGCTTTTGAATTTCGCGAACTTTTTTCTTAGCTTCGTCAATATATTTTTGCTTGCTATCAGGTACGATGATATCAGCAATAGAGATAGAAATTCCCGCTTTTGTTGCATATCTAAAGCCTAAATTTTTAAGCTTTCACATCGAGGAGGAAAAGCATCCTTTGCGTCTAATCGATCACATCCGTAGCCACGGCACGGGGCCTGCAATCGTACTAAACCCGCATACTCCGGTCTGGGCGATCGAGCACATCGTAAACGAAGTCGACATGGTGCTACTAATGAGCGTAAACCCAGGATTTGGCGGGCAAAAATTTATCCCTTCGGTACTTGAAAAAGCCCGCAGCTTACGCGAAATGATCGAGCGTAAAAACGCAAAATGCATGATCGAGGTAGACGGCGGCGTGACGGGACTAAACGTCGCGCAGCTCGACGAAGCGGGCGTAGATATCGTCGTGGCGGGCAGTTATATATTTTCGTCAAATTCATACGAGCACTCGATCCGCTCGCTAAAGCTCGAGTTTTGAACCAAGATTTCGAAGCCCTACTCGCCGTCATCGCCAAACGAAACATAGCCTACGCGGACTTTGTCGCTGCGACCAAGCAAATGGACGAATACTCCGAGCTTTTTGATGTTCGCGACGTGCAGATGTGGCGCGCGCTGGGGCTTGATATAACCCGTACCGCAAAAAACCAAATCGAGCTAAAAACTCGTCGCAAAGAGATAAAAGATCAAATTTTTTGCGTCGTGGATATAGAAACTAGCGGCGGCATAAATAGTGGCCAGATCATCGAAATCGGCGCGCTAAAGCTACAAAACGGAGAAATAATCGGCAAATTTGAAACATTCGTGTACGCGCCCTACGTCCCGGAAAATATCAGCGAACTAACGGGAATCACCGCAGAACACCTAAAAAACGCACCCAGCCTAGCCTTCGTCATGGAGCAGTTTAAAGTCTTTTTAGGTCAGAGCGTTTTTGTGGCGCACAACGTTCGCTTTGACTACGGCTTTATTAGCGCGACGCTGGAGGCGCTAGGATACGGCGAGCTATTAAATCGCAAGCTCTGCACGATCGATCTAGCCCGCCGCACCATCGCCTCGCCAAAATACGGCCTAGGCACGCTAAAAGAAATTTTAGGCATCGACAATACCCACCACAGAGCTCTTAACGACGCTATCGCGGCTGCTGAAATTTTTAAACACTCCCTGCAAAAACTACCGAGCGAAGTAAAAACGACCGAGGATCTAATAGAGTTTAGCAAATCAGCCAAGACGATGAAGCGACTAAAAATCACGACGAATGAAGCCGGCGAGCCGGTCAAATTTAACGACAATGAAAATTTAGG
>CALBNA010000083.1 GCA_937896205.1 uncultured Campylobacter sp.
GGGTTCGCTTAGACAAAATATCGGCCTCGTGACCCAGCGCGTCTATATCTTTAACGACACGGTCGCAAACAACGTCGCCTACGGCCGCGAATACGACGAAGCCAAGGTCGAACTCGCGCTAAAAACGGCAAATGCATATGATTTTGTAGCAAATTTACCCCATGGCGCGCAGACGGTTTTAAATGAATTTGGCACCAATCTCTCGGGCGGCCAGCGTCAGCGTATCGCCATCGCCCGCGCTCTCTACAACGACCCGCAAATTTTGATATTTGACGAGGCCACGAGCGCCCTAGATAATGAAAGCGAACAGCAGATAACCAAAGCCATCGCGAATTTACAAAAAGAAAAGATAATATTTATCATCGCGCACCGCCTAAGCACGGTGCAAAACGCAGATAAGATCGCCGTTATCAGCGGCGGAAAAGTGGTCGGTTTTGATACCGACGAGGCGCTTAGCAAGAGCTGCGAAATTTACGCGAAACTAAAAGGCGAAGCCCTTGTTTAAGCCTAAATTTGATAAAATCGCTCAAAATTTAAGGATAAAATTTGAATTACGAAACGCTAAAATCCATATTTTTTAAATTTGACCCCGAAACCGCTCACAAAATCGTAGAAAAAACGCTAAGTATCTCAGACTGCGTATTTCCGGGGCTTTATAGCATCGTCGCCAAAAACTGCGTCGTCACGGACGCGGCTCTTTCGCAAAATTTGCTCGGAACTAGCTTTTTAAACCCCGTAGGAATCGCCGGCGGATTTGATAAAAACGCCACCATGCTGCGTCCGCTAGTAGCGCTCGGGTTTGGGCACGTGGAGTTTGGCACCGTGACGCCAAAAGCGCAAGAGGGCAACGCAAAACCGCGCCTTTTTCGCCTAATAGAAGAAGAGAGCATCCAAAACGCGATGGGCTTTAACAACGAGGGTGCAGACGCCCTTGGCGCGCGCGTCAGCAAGCTCTATCCGTTTGCGATACCGCTTTTTGCCAACATCGGTAAAAACAAAATCACGCCGAACGAAGAAGCGATAAAAGACTACGAAATTTTAGTCGCTAAATTTAACGAAATTTGCGACTGCTTCGTCATCAACGTCTCCTCGCCAAATACTCCGAATTTACGCGAACTACAAGAGGAAAGCTTTATAAAAGACCTCTTTGCGCGCCTATCGCCGATCGCAAAAAAGCCGATAATCTTTAAAATCGCGCCCGATATGGACGACGACAAAGCCGTGCAGATCTGCAAAACGGCCGTAGCATGCGGCGCAAAAGGCGTCATCGTAAATAATACGAGCGTGGATTATTCACTATCAAATTCGCCAAATTTGCAAAATTTCGGCGGACTAAGCGGCAAGGTCATCGCCAAACGCTCGCGCGAACTTTTTAGCGCGGTGGCTAGCGAGCTTTACGGCAAGACGGTTTTGATCGCAAGCGGCGGCATAGACAGCACCGAGGAGGCATACGCACGCATAAAATCTGGCGCAAATTTGGTTCAAATTTACACCTCCTTTATATTTAAAGGCCCAAACATCGCAAAACAGATAAACGAAGGTATTTTAAAGCTTTTAAAAGAGGATAATTTCGCCTCGATTAGCGAAGCGGTGGGCTACGATATAAAAAAATTTAAGGAAATTTATGCTTATAAAATACTCCAAAACAAAGCTCAAAAACGGCTTTGAGATCTATCACATCCCCGCTAGCAAGGGCTCTAGCGTCATCAGCGTGGACGTGTTTTACCGCGTGGGCTCGCGAAACGAAACCATGGGCAAAAGCGGCATCGCGCACATGCTAGAGCACTTAAATTTTAAATCCACGAAAAATATGAAAGCTGGCGAATTTGACGAGATTGTAAAGGGATTTGGCGGCGTAAATAACGCTAGCACGGGCTTTGATTATACGCATTATTTCGTCAAATGCTCAAAGGGCAACCTAGACGAGGCGCTTAGGCTTTATGCTGATATAATGGAAAATTTGAGCCTAAAAGATAAAGAATTCCAGCCTGAGCGCGACGTCGTGACCGAGGAGCGCAGATGGCGCACGGACAACTCTCCGATCGGCTTTTTGTACTTTACACTCTTTAATGTAGCTTTTAGCTATCACCCGTACCACTGGACTCCGATCGGCTTTATCGGCGACATCAGAAACTGGACGATAGAGGATATAAAAGAATTTCACGAGACGTACTATCAGCCGCAAAACGCGATCCTGCTAATCAGCGGCGACATCGATAAAAAAAGCGCGTTTGAACTAGGCAAAAAGCACTTTGAAAATATAAAAAACAAAAAACCGCTACCTAAGTTGTACTGTATCGAGCCCGAGCAAAACGGCGCAAAAAGGGCTGAAATTTACAAGGATAGCGAGGTAGAGATGCTAGCGCTTGCTTTTAAAATCCCGCCGTTTAATCACGAAGATCAGCCTGCGTTAGGCGCGCTAGCGGAGTATCTAGGCAGCGGACAAAGCTCTGTTTTACAGCGCGTTTTGATAGACGAAAAGTGCCTCGTAAACAGCGTAGACGTCTATAATATGAGCAACATCGACGAGAGCTTGCTCATCGTACTAGCCGTTTGTAATCCCGGCGTCAAGGCAGAGGCCGTAGAGGACGAGATCTGGCGAGTGCTCGAAAACGCAAAAACGCAAAAAATCGACGAAGACGAGATAACCAAGATAAAAAATAGCTTAAAAAGCGATCTCATTTACTCGCTAGATAGCGCGTCGAAGGTGGCGAATTTATACGGCGGATATCTCGTTAGAGGCGACATAAAGCCGCTTTTTGAGCTACCTGAAAAAACAGCCGCGCTAAAACCGGCCGATCTAAACGAAATTTGCAAAAAATACGCTAGAAAAGAAAAATCCACGACGATCATCCTAAGAAAGGAAAAAAGTGAATAAAAAAGCAATAACGGGCGCTATGACGGCGCTGATTACGCCTTTTAAAGACGGCAAGCTAGACGAAATCGGTTATGAAAAGTTAATCAAAAGACAAATCGCAAACGGCATCGACGCGGTCGTACCCGTAGGCACGACAGGCGAGAGCGCGACGCTAACGCACGACGAGCATAGAATTTGCATCGAAATCGCCGTAAATACCTGCAAAAATACCGGCGTAAAAGTACTTGCCGGCGCTGGCAGCAACGCCACTCACGAGGCGGTAGGTCTTGCAAAATTCGCACAAGATCACGGCGCAGACGGCATCCTCTCGGTAGCCCCATACTACAACAAACCGACGCAAGAAGGCCTATACCGCCACTACAAAGCGATCGCCTCAAGCGTCGAAATCCCGGTGCTACTCTATAACGTCCCGGGCCGCGTGGGCGTAGATATCCAGCCGTGCACGGTTTTTAGGTTATTTAAAGAGTGCGACAACATCTACGGCGTAAAAGAAGCCACCGGCAGCATCGAGCGCTGCGTCGATCTGCTCGCGCACGAGCCAGACCTATCCGTCATTAGCGGCGAAGACGCGATAAACTACCCTATCCTCTCAAACGGCGGCAAGGGAGTGATCTCGGTCACGGCCAATTTGCTCCCTGACGAAATCTCAAATTTGACCCACTTTGCGTTAAAAGGCGAATTTGCGCGCGCAAAAGCCATAAACAACGATCTTTATGCGGTAAATAAAATAATGTTTTGCGAGAGCAACCCTATTCCCGTCAAAGCCGCAATGTATATCGCCGGGCTCATATCAAGCCTCGAGTACCGCTTGCCGCTTTGCGAGCCGAGCGCCGAAAATCTCAAAAAAATCGAACAAACCATAAAACAATATAACATAAAAGGATTTTAATGAACTGCGAAAACGAATTTAAAGGCAAAACTCTAGTAATCAGCGGCGGAACGCGCGGCATCGGACGCGCCATCGTGGAGGAATTTGCCGCAAAGGGCGTAAATATCGCCTTTACATATAACTCAAACGAAGAGCTAGCCAAGACCCAAGCCGCCGAGCTCGAGGCGACGTACGGCATAAAAGCCAGAGCCTACGCGCTAAATATACTAGAACCAGAGACTTACAAAGATCTATTTTTAGAGATCGACGCCGACTTTGACCGCGTGGATTTTTTCGTCTCAAACGCCATCATCTCGGGTCGCCCGGTAGCAGGCGGATATACTAAATTTATGAAACTTCGCCCTCGCGGTATCAATAACATTTTCACCGCAACCGTAAATGCGTTCGTCGTGGGCGCGCAAGAGGCCGCAAAACGCATGGAAAAAACGGGCGGCGGCAGCATCATATCGCTATCATCGACGGGCAATCTCGTCTATATCGAAAACTACGCAGGCCACGGCACTGCAAAAGCTGCAGTCGAAGCTATGGCGCGCTACGCGGCGACTGAGCTTGGCGAAAAAAATATCCGCGTAAACGTCG
>CALBNA010000084.1 GCA_937896205.1 uncultured Campylobacter sp.
TTACTATAATGCGCACTTTGGTTTACTAAATTTATGTTCAAGGATCTGTTTTGAGCGAGTTAAAATCCCTATTTTTCAGTATGACGTCGGCCGTCGTGCTACTTGTTATATTTGCTATCGGTAGCGGCGCGGCAACGATAATAGAAAGCTACTACGACACAAAAAGCGCGTGGGCGGCGGTTTACGGAGCGAGTTGGTTCGCTTTAGTGCAGGTGCTTTTAGGCATAAATTTAGCTTACAATATTTTTAGATACAACCTTTTAAGAAAAGAAAAATTACCAGTTTTGATATTTCACGTTAGCTTTTTATTTATGCTTTTAGGCGCGGCGATGACGCGATATCTAGGCTTTGAGGGCAACATCCACATCAGGGAAAACGAAACCTCAAACGCGGTATTCGGATCCGTTTCTAGAATAGAAATCGCAGCCGAAAAAGACGGTCAAATTTACCTAAACTCAATCCCGAAACAAATCACTTCCGTCGGCTCAAACGACTTTAACTTGCCGCTTGAAATCGCGGGCAAAAAAGCAAATTTAACCTTTGACGGATACTACAAAAAGGCCGAAACCGAGTACTACGAAGCGGAAAAAGGCGAGCCGCTCGTTAGGCTTGCAGTCTCAAGCCCAGACTCAAAAGAAGAGATAAGCCTGCAAGCCGGCGAAACTCGCGAGGTAGGCGGCGTTAGCTTTGCATTCGACGCGCAGCCGCTACTTGAAAATTTCGTCAAAATCGAGCTAAAAGAGGGCAAATTTTATCTAACTTCAAACCAAAATATCAGCTACTTTACGATGGCGACGAATGAAAAAGGCGAGTACGCAAAAGACCAAGCGACCGAGTTTTTACCGATGCAGCTCTATACGGTCACGGACGTAAATTTCGTTCCAAAATCATTGCTAACCAAAGCAGCCAAGAGAGTCGTGAGCAAAAACGGCGAATACGACGCGTTGGTTGCAAATTTGACGTTTGACGGGCAGACTCAGCAGCTCATGCTCTACGAAAACAGCTACATACCGGCCAAAGCTAAGATCGACGGCGTACTTTTTAACGTTTACTGGGGCTCAAAGATGGTCGAGCTTCCATTTTCTTTAAAACTTGAAGACTTCGAGCTTAAGCGCTACCCGGGCTCAAATTCGCCGATGAGCTACTCTAGCGACGTTATCGTCGAGGACTCTAGGAGCGGAAACTACCCGTATAAAATTTACATGAACCACGTACTAGATCACGACGGATATAGATTTTTCCAAAGCAGCTACGACCAAGACGAGCTTGGTACCGTACTATCGGTAAACCGCGACCCGGGCAAGATTCCGACCTATGTCGGCTACTTTTTGCTAGGACTGGGACTATTTTTCAACGTCGTAAATCCTCGCTCACGCTTTAGAAAACTAGCTAAAATGATAAACGAAGACGCCGTTAAAAAAGTCGCGAGCTTTGTGATAGTGGCCTGCTTTGCCGCATTTGCTCCGAGCAAAACCTACGCGGCCGATAACGCTAGAAACATCGATGCAAACCACGCAAAAGAGCTCTCTACGCTAATCATCCAAAGCGCCGACGGCAGAATGAAGCCTTTTGATACCGTCGCAAGAGAAATTTTAAACAAGATCCACCGCAGCGATACGCTAGACGGCCTAAATGCAAACCAAGCCATACTTTCCATGATGATAAACGCCCTATACTGGCGCGACGTGCCGATAATCTACGTCGGAAATAAAGAGCTAAAAAAACTAATCGGCATAGACGAAAAGGCCAAATACGCGAGCTATAACGACTTTTTTGAAAGCGACAAAGACGGTAAAATCACCTACAAACTCAACAAATTTGCCGAAGCCGCAAACCGCAAAACGCCGGGCGAGCGAGGTACGTTCGATAAAGACTTGCAAAAAGTCGATGAGCGCCTAAACATCCTTTATATGGTATTTATGGGCGAAATCTTTACGATGTTTCCAAAGATGGACGACCCGAACAACAAATGGTACGGCATAGCCTCAGCCATGGTGTATCTGCCTAAAAACGAGAGCGAACCGATCGGCAGGATGCTAAGAAGCTACTTCACTAGCGTTGCCGAAGCTACAGAAAACAACAACTGGCGCCGAGCAAATCAAGCTCTAGCCGAGATCAAAACCTATCAGCAAGAACACGGCAAAGCGGTCATCCCGGGCGAAAAACGCATCGAGATGGAGCTGTTTTTTAACGAGTATAAAATTTTCGAGTCGCTAACGCCAATATACCTTTTGGCAGGGTTTGGCCTTTTATGCTTCGTGTTTGCTAAGATGGCAAGGCCTAAACTAAACATCAAATGGCTATTTGGTATCGTTTACGGCGTAAATATCTTGGCGTTTTTGCTGCATACTTTTGGCATCGGCATACGCTGGTATATCGCCGAGCACGCTCCATGGAGCAATGCCTACGAATCGATGATCTATATAGCTTGGGCACTTAGCTTATCAGGCCTTGTGTTCTCGCGCCAAAGCCCGATAGCTATGGCGCTAACCTCGATTTTAGCGGGCGTTACGCTATTTGTCGCGCACCTTAGTTGGATGGATCCGCAGATCACCACTCTAGTGCCCGTACTTCAGAGCTACTGGCTAACGATCCACGTCTCGGTTATCACCGCTAGTTACGGATTTTTGGGGCTTTGCTCGCTGCTAGGTATGTTTACGCTCGTACTTTTTGCCCTGCAAGGCGGCAAGGAGCATAAGGAAATTTCGCGAAATATCCTAGAAGCCACACGTATAAACGAGATGGCGATGATACTAGGCCTTAGCCTGCTTACGATGGGAAACTTCCTAGGTGGCGTTTGGGCGAACGAAAGCTGGGGTCGCTACTGGGGTTGGGATAGCAAGGAGACGTGGGCGCTGGTTTCTATTTTAGTTTATGCGGCGGTTTTACACATCAGGTTTATCCCTAAACTAAACAGCCAGTACGCATTTGCCGTGACTTCGATGTTTGCTTATTGGTCAATCATAATGACCTATTTTGGCGTAAACTTCTACCTAAGCGGCATGCACTCGTACGCCGCGGGCGAGCCGATACCGGTGCCGACTTTTGTATGGGTGGGCGCGCTTTTGATGGTCTTGATAGCTGTTGTGGCGTATTTTAGAAAACCAGATAAAACGGTGAAACTATAATGAATCAAACTACTATAGTAATAATTCTAGCGACGATTCTTTTGATGCTCGTCGCTTCCCTTATTTTTATGGCGGTTAAGCTAGGTAGCGACAAAATCGCAGCCAACAATGCGGCAAAAGAAGCCGCCAATCGAGGCATCACACTAGATGATTTACTCGCCGTAGCAAACGATCCAGGCA
>CALBNA010000085.1 GCA_937896205.1 uncultured Campylobacter sp.
ATATATGATCTTTTTTTAAAGAATCCAAGCCAAAACAGCGGTCGCAACTAAAATTTCATAAAATTTTATTTTTTACTATCGTTTGTATCGTATTTTTTGGAACCGTGATGACCTATAAGGCTACCAAGGACCTAGTAACCGCCTATGAGTGGAAAGGCACGATAGAAAGCGCAATGGAAGCTAACGACGAGGCAAATTTCTTGCTCGAAAAAAGCCTTCTAGAGGCCGACTACGACGCGATCATGCGCCATACGGCGGAGTTTCAAAAGGCTCTAAAAAAGCTTGATTCAAGTAACCTGATCTCCTTTGAAAAGCTAGCGTTAAACGAAAAAACTTTTAGCGAGCTAGAGGAAGCGGTTGAAAAAAGAGTCGAGCTAACGGATAAATTTAACTCCGTGACGATAATGGCAAAACTCGTTTATAACGAAATAATCTTAAAATTCGAGGCTTTGGATGGGCTTTATTTTAAAGAGTTGATGCCGCAAATTTTGATGTTTAGATACGACTTAAACACCGATTTGGGTACGCCTAAAAAGCTTTTAGGCGAGTATTTAAAGGATCCAAAGATAACTAAAAACGATGTCGGATTTTTATCGAGCGCGCAAAAACTGATCGGCTACTATGAGCAGGCGCAAAAGCTTTACCGCGATATAATTTCGCTCGGAATTTACAATAAACTATCCGACCTCAAAGAAAGTAGCGAGCGCTACATACAAAACGTCTTATCGAATTTACGTAGGACGATGGCGCTAGTGTTTGTGTTGTTTGGGCTTGCGTCGATATTTGTTTATATTTCTTATGCTAGAGCTAGAAACAACATCAGGCTACTAAACCGTTTCGAGCAAGCCGTCGATAATAGCTTTAACGCCATAACCTTTACCGACCTAGATAGAAAGGTCAAATACGTAAATAAAATTTTCGAGCAAAATTTTGGATATAAATTTGAGGAACTAAAAGATCAAAATATAAACATCATAAAGTCCCATCAGCACTCAAACGAATTTTATCAAGATATGCTAAAAACGATAGAATCGGATCAAATTTGGCGAGCCGACGAGCTAATAAGCAGAACAAAAAGCGGCGAACTCATATACGAGCAGGTTATTTTCTCTCCGCTTTTTAACGAAAGCGGCGACAAAGACGGCTATATGTCGATCAAATTTGATAGAACCAAAGAGATCGCGATGACAAAAGAGCTCGAAAACAAAAACAAAGAGCTGAAAAACGAAGCGCTAAAAGACAAGCTAACGGGGCTTGGCAGTTATTTTGCTCTGACGCAAAGGATGGAGCAGGGCTCGGGCGGCATGATCATCTATATAAACATCAACAACTTTATGGATTTTCGGTTTTTTTACAAAACAAAGACCGTGGACGCCATCATCGCTTCATTTGCGACGACGCTTCAGCTTTGTATCGACACTTATAAGATTGATGCGAACATTTATAGAGTACAGTTTGATGAGTTTTGCATCTGGTACGGCGGTGACGATGCAGAGCGTGTAGTGCGTAAATTTATCGATTATTTTAAGGCAAATAGTCTCTATATCACGGTTGAGGGGGCACGCGAGTTTATCCCTAATATCAAAATAACCATCGGCGTTAGCATGCCTCAAGACACTCCGCAAACAAACCGCCTAACTCAAGCCATGCTAGCTCACCACGAAGCTAAGCAAAACGGCGAAACGGTGCAGTTTTACACCGAAAACAGCCACATCGAGCAGCAGTACTACCACAACCAAATCATGTCGCGCACCATCGAAAACGCGCTATATAACGATACCGTGATCGTCGAGTGTCAGCCGATCTACGACGTATCTGGCGAAATGGCGCGGGTCAAATACTACGAAGTGCTCGTGCGCCTCATCGACGAAAACGGCAAGATCCGCTATCCGGGCGAGTTTTTGGACATAGCAAAGAAAATTTCGCTTTATAACGATATCACCAAAAAGGTCATCGAGCACGTATTTAGGCTCGTGGAGAAGTTTACAAACACGAGCTTTTCGATGAATCTTTCCAGTAGCGATATCGCAAACGAGAGTATAAGGGATCTCATCGAGAAAAAGCTACGCGTCTGCTCAAGGCCCGAGCACCTGTATTTTGAGATATTAGAGAGCGAGGGCGTGGATGATTATAAGATCGTAAATGATTTTATCAACAAGATCCGCGCCTACGACTGCAAAATTTCGATCGATGATTTCGGTAGCGGCTACTCGAACTACTACCGTATATTGGAGCTTGATATCGACACGATCAAGATCGACGGCTCGATCATCAAAAAGCTGCCGTACGACAAAAACGCTAGGTATCTGCTGCAAACTATCATCGACTTTGCCGGAAGACAAGGCTATAACGTCGTGGCTGAGTTTGTGAGCTCAGAAGAGATCCTCGCCGAGATAAAGAAATTTGGCATCAAATACGCGCAAGGGTTTTTGCTAGGCAAGCCGACCTCGCCGAGCAATATCGAGGAGTAAAACGCGCGGGACTTTGAGCCGTTAATTTAGCCCGTCTTGGTCAAATTTGCCTGCTCAAATTTGACTAATCCTGCATCCAAACCGCCAAAAATCCAAGCAAAATGATAGCTAAAAACAAACCCGCCTGAAAATAGAAATTCTTTTTTAAATTTTCGTTTATCAAAGCGCAAAGCTCGGAAATAAAGATGTACAGCTCGCTCACGCATATCCTTTGGTCTCAAATTTTATGTCAAAATTTGCTGCTACTGCCTAGTCAAATTTGAGCGAGGCGACGAAAAGCCGCTCAAATTTGGATTGGATTATAAATTTGAGCTTGGCTCGTCTTTAAATTTCCTTCTAACAAAAGTGGCGCAAACCGCAAACGAAACCGCCGTCAAAGCGTAAAAGATATAGCTAAAAATAGGATTTGCGCGCGTTTCGCCCTCTTTTAGCTTTTTTACCGAAACGGCGTTTCTAAACATATCAAACATCGCGATACGCCAGCCGTAGTATTTGATCTGCGCCCTGCCTTCGCCCACTAGACTTTGCGCGGCGGCTTGGACGTCGGCGGAGTCAAATTTAAAATAAAGCGGCAAGCCCCAGCCCGTGTCCTCGTTTCGATACGGCATCACCTTCGTGCCGTTTAGCTCCCGCGTGTAGATAAAATACACGTCGCGCGTCGGGCCGTCGGCCGGGTTTTGCGCGTCGATGAAGCCGTCTTTGTCCATGCGCTTAACCTCGCCGCCCGTGACGATCGCCTCGTCGTAGTGCGGGAAAGCGTAGTTTATCGCTGCAAACACTAAGGCGTGCAGGGCAAACAGAAAGGTAATGATGGAAATTTGAAGATATTTTTTAAATTTTTGCATTTTCGTCCTTTGGGGCGAATTTTACAAGATAGAAGTTTAGAAGAAGCTAAGCCCCTAAAGCAGGGGCTTAGAGGGGTTAGGCTTTGGCCTTGCAGCCGCAGCTTCCCGCGATAAATTTAAGAATCTGGATAAAGAAGCAAATGCCGCCGATGATAAAGATCGTATCGCCGATCATCCTTAGCCAGCGTAAATTTTGCAAGTGATCCATCTGTAAAAACTCCGCGCTTCTAGCGTACCACATGCCCACGTCTATCGCGGCGACGGCTTGATAAAGACCGATCGGAAGCAGAGACGCTAAAATCATCAGCATTAGCCCCGCATTTAGCGACCAAAAGCCCACTTTCATCAGCTTGTCGTTAAATTCTTGCCCTTTGAAAAGGTAAAGCGCGACGAGCCAAACAAAACCTAGCGCCAAAAATCCGTAAACGCCAAACAGCGCCGCGTGTCCGTGCACCGAAGTGGTGTTTAGACCCTGGATGTAGAACAAAAATAGCGGCGGGTTGATAAGGAAGCCAAATACGCCCGCGCCCAGCATATTCCAAAACGCCACCGCGATAAAGCAGTAAAGCGGCCATTTGAGATTTTTCGCCCAGCTTTGCGCGAACTGAAGCGAATACTGATGGAAGGCCTCTGCTCCAAGAAGCACCAAAGGCACGACCTCAAGCGCAGAAAAGCTAGCGCCCACGGCCATGATCGGAGTGGTAGTTCCCGCAAAATAAAGGTGGTGGAAAGTGCCAGGGATACCACCGATCAAAAACAAGCTCGCGCTCGCTAGGGTCGAATAAGTCGCAAATTTTTTGCCGACTAAGCCTAAAGATGCAAACACGAACGCAAGCGACGCGGTCGCAAACACCTCGAAAAAGCCCTCAACCCAAAGGTGAACGACCCACCAGCGCCAGTATTCCATCACCGGCAGCGGGCTTCTTTGACCGTAAAATAGCCCCGCGCCGTAGAAAAGTCCAACCGCGATAGCAGAAGCCGTAAATATAGCCAACAGGTTTTTATCGCCGTCAGCCTTAAATCCGCCGACAAAGCCGCGAAGCACGAGCGCCATCCAGATAACAAGACCGACAAACAAAATAAGCTGCCAAACCCTGCCAAGCTCGATATATTCGTATCCTTGGTGTCCAAGCCAAAAGCTCAGGCTAGTATCCATCTTGCCCGCTATCGCCATGTATTCGCCGACAAAGCTACCCACGACTAGGAAAAGTAGCGCGTAAAATAGCAGATCCACGCCTAGTTTTTGAAATTTAGGATCCTTGCCGCCGTTGATGATAGGCGCCAGGAAAAGTCCGGCCGCCAAAAAGCCCGTCGCGATCCAGAAAATACTCGCCTGGATGTGCCAAGTGCGCGCCAAAGAGTACGGGATGTACTGGGATAAATTTATGCCGTAAAACTCCTGCCCCTCGACCGTGTAGTGCGCCACGAAGCCGCCTATCATGATCTGGAAAACAAAAAGCGCGAGCGCTACGAAAAGGTATTTACCAAGCGCCTTTTGAGACGGAGTCAAATTTAGCCTTGAGAGCGGATCGGCGTCGATAGGAGCGAGCCTTTCGTGATCTTTTTCTCCGTAGAAATTTGAAAACCAAACTAAAAGACCAACGCCCGCAACCAAAATCGTAACGCTAATAATCGTCCAAAATACGTTTTCTTTCGTTGGAACGTTGTCGATTAGCGGTTCGTGCGGCCAGTTATTGGTGTACGTGGCCTCGCTATTTGGGCGATTCGTCGCCGTAGCCCAGGTCGCCCAGAAGAAGAAATCATTTAGCTGCTCGCGGTTTTCCTCTTTAGCTAGCGTGTTGTTTTTCATCGCATAGTTTTCGCGTAGTTTTTGGTATTTCGGATCGTTGCCAAAAAGCCCGTTATACTCGTCTCGCACTACCTTTGCCGCCGCGATCCTCTCGTCGCTGATCGTTATAACGCCGTTTTTTAGCGTATTTGTGCGGTATTCGCTCTTGGTTAGAGCCTTGATGTTGGCTTGTTGCTCGGCGCTCAGAGCGTCAAATTTAGCTCCGTAAAGCTGATTTGCCTTTATATCCATAAATGCGACTAGCTCTTTATGTAGCCAATCAGCCGTCCAGTCAGGCGCCTGATACGCTCCGTGTCCCCACACCGAGCCCACCTGCATACCGCCGATGCTTTGCCAGGCTTCCTGGCCTTTATAAATTTGCTCTTGCTCGACTATTATTTTGCCGTTTTTATCGGCAAAACTCACTACCGGCGGCGCTTCGCGGTAAACCTCTACGCCGTAATAGCCCAGTATCCCGAAGGCGATAGTAACGACTGCTACCAGCGCCCACCAATACTTCTTGTATTCACGCATACTTTGTCTCCTTTTGAAAAATTCGGATAAAGTTTATCCAAAATAAATTTGCGCAAAAATGATGTATATCAATAAAAGGACTAAATTTGTCCTTAAAATATACCTTATATTAAAAAATGTATAATTTCAAAAATATATTTTAGGAGATTTTATGCTCAAATTTGAGATCGTTTATAAATTTTGTCTCATTTGCACGCTGATTTTGGGGCTCTGTCTGCTCGCGTTTTCGGGGGTAAATTTCGCGCTCGGAGAGTACGGCGAATTTTGGATGGGCGCGCATAAATTTGCGGGCTTTTTAGTCGCGATCGCAGCCGTTTTGCATGTTATAAATCGCAAGAAAAAGCTCATCAAGCTCGCAAACGAATTTATAGAC
>CALBNA010000086.1 GCA_937896205.1 uncultured Campylobacter sp.
CCCTAAAAATCCACTAAAAATCGAGAAAGATGCCATACGAAAATTTTAAATCAAAAAATCCTCTCGCGGCAAAAATCGCCGCAAATGCGAGAAAATTTGACGTCCAGACGCTGCAAAACGAAGATCTCGTAAATTTGCTTTTAAACGAGAAAAAAATCGAAATCTCGGACGAGCAAAAAGAGGCTGCCAGGCGCGTATTTACGGGGCTAATGAAAATAGAAGAGAGCGTGCAGCTAAGCGGATAGCCGGCTAAATTTGACCTCCAGCTAAATCTACAAAAATAAAACCAAGCATCACTCAAACCACTGCTTCTCCAATAAAAACTGAAATATCTGGTTTTTATCAAATTTGATGTAAAATGACGGCGTGACATCGCAATGAAAATAAGCCAGAAAACGTAAAATTTACAATAAAAAAACCCAAAGCAAAGGAGAAAATATGCTGTTACTTAAAAATGCCGATCTATACGCGCCAGAGCACGTCGGCAGGAGCGACGTTTTACTCGGAGGCGGTAAAATTTTAGCCGTTTCCAAGGAGCTTGATTTTCGAGTCGATGGGCTTGAGGTTTATGACCTAGAGGGCAAAATTTTAGCGCCGGGGCTCGTCGATCAGCACGTGCACATCACGGGCGGCGGCGGCGAGGCTGGTTATCATTCGCGAACGCCCGAAATAACATTGTCGCAAATCATCCGCTACGGCACGACGACGGTCGTAGGCACGCTGGGTACCGACGGGTGCACGAGGAGTCTCGAAAATCTCTACTCAAAGGCCAAGGCGCTCGAGTACGAGGGCATCTCGACCTTCATCCATACGGGCTCTTACGCTCTGCCTAGCGTTACATTTACTGGTTCCGTCACGCGCGATCTGGTGCTCATCGACAAGGTCATCGGCTGTAAGATCGCGATGAGCGACAACCGCGGCAGCTACCCGACCTCTCAGGAGCTCATCAAGACCCTTACGCAGATCCGCATCGGCGGCATGATCTCGAAAAAAGGCGGCGTGCTGCACATGCACATGGGCGGGCTCGCGGATAAATTTGACCTCATTTTTAGCGTGATCAAGGACTATTCGTTCCCGATTAATTACTTTTCGCCGACGCACTGCGCGCGGACGAAGGAGCTTTTTGACGAGGCGATCAAATTTCAAAAAATGGGCGGCTACATCGACATCACGAGCGGCGGAAGTAAATTTGCCCCGCTTCATGAAGCTATCGCGTATGGGCTTGCTAACGGGCTAAATTTAGAGCGCCTAACGATGAGCTCGGACGGCAACGGCAGCGTGCCTAGATTTGACGAAAACGGCGCGCTGGTTGGCTACGGCTGCGCTTCGTGCGAGACGAATTTAGAGGTCTTGCAAGCCTGCGTGAAAAATAAAATCCTAACCATCCCGCAAGCGCTAAGCATGATGGGCAAAAACGTTGCAAAATACTTAAATTTAAACGGTAAAGGCGAGATAAAAGTAGGCTTTGATGCCGATTTTGCGGTATTTGACGAAGCTCTAAACCTAGATAGCGTGATCGCGAAAGGGGGGTTTTGCGTGAGAGAGGGCAAGCTCGTGAAAAAGGGATTTTTTGAGTGAAAATCATTAGTGCGTAAATTTCGCCGACACGCTGAAATATGCAGTCGGTTTTGTACCGCTGTGGCCTATTTGGCTTTTACATGTCGAAGCTTGTTGCGTTTATGTAAAATTTGATCCAAAAACGGCAACTATATCCGGAGCGGAAAAACTCCGCTCCACTTAAGATTACGCGTTAGTTATCTGGATATAGTTTATTCCGCCTTCGGTTACCGAGTTAGCGTTTAACAAGTCAAAATTTGAGATACCTGCTAGTTTAACTAAGTTATCGTTATTATCTAGCGTTTTATTACCGTTATCGTCCCTTACTAGGTATGTATCGTTACCGTAGTATACCGCATATATGGTATCCGCATCCGTAGAGCTTAGACTGCTTAAAGCATCGTTTATAGCCGTTTTTAGATCGGCTCTACCGTCTACGTTTAGAGTTATTTTTTGTAACGTAGCTGTACCGGCACTACCTAAGCTTATCTTATCGCCTCTGCTTGCATCGGTTATCGTTACGTATTTGCTAGCATTAGCATCGGTAGTAGAAGCTCCTAGGTTAAACGTATCGTTACCCGCTCCACCGCTGATTTCAAATTTCTTATTAGCAGTTAATGCCGCAGTAGTGATAGTGTCGTTTCCTTCGCCTAGATTTACGGTTACGTCGTGGGTTTGAGTAGTAGTTCCGCTAAAGGTTACCTCGTCGTCGCCCGTACCGGTATCTACGGTCTTTAGTTTGGTGTTTGTAGCATAGGCTATACTCAAAACATCTTTAGTGGCTGAACCTTTTATGGACGCAATATCGATATTGGTAGCCGCAACAGTCGCAATAGTCTTACCGCTTGCGTTTACATAGTTGCTAAGATCCAAAGTTTGTAGTTTGCTTAGCCCGCCCGTCATTACGGTAAAATCTGTATTATTTCCTGTTGCTTCTATACTTGCCGGATTCGTTACCCCTCCTTTTAGGATTAATGTTTTGATGGTGCTATTTGCTGGATTGCCGTTTAAGTGTCCTTTTGCATTTACGATATTTGCGGTAAAATCAGTAGCTGTACTATTGAAGATAATCGAACGTAGCGTCGATACTTCATCGCCGGCATACCCTTTAAAGCTTAAGCTATCTTGCGCAGTAACGTTATAAAAGTAAATAGGCGCTATAACGTTAGAGAAATCTAAATCGACATTCTTGCCCGACAATCCTTCCGAGGTACTAAAGGTTATGCTCTGCAAGTAATTGTTTGTTCCTGATTTTATCGTTAAATTTTCGTTGGCGGCAATTCCGTATGCAAACGATGCATTCGATAAATCGTTTAAATTTATATTGACATTCTTACCGATTATGCTTCCTCTAAATTCTGCCGTAGAATGCAAGCCGCTACCCTTGATATTAACATCTACGTCGCCTACGGCACCGATGTCTTTTATCTTAAATGTTTTTTGTCCCGTTGCGCTTAGCTTTACATTTTTTACCATTTCATCAGGCGTAGTATCGATACGGTGACCTATACCGTAAGATAGACCGGTATCCCTTATACCTATACTGACGGTTGCGTCCGATATATTGGTGCTTAGATTTATATCTACATCCATCTTTTTACTATCGTCCGCAGAGTTAAATCCCCTTAGCCATCCGATATCCACGCTCTTTTGATTTACAGCCTTTATGGTAGCTTTACCGCTCGCTTTATATCCATAGAAGTTACCATAGCTAACTTCGGAGTCAGTTATGCCGTTTGCTGCAGTAGCATTGATATTTAGATTTTTGGCTCTTAGCTGGATGCCCCCGCCAGTAGAGTGGTCTCCAAATTTCGCCGTTGAACCTGCTACTGTCGCATTGGTGTTTAAAACTATAGAGCCATTATCGCCATAGCTAGTTATAGACATACCCGACTCACTAAAGCCGTTTAAAGTTTTATAGCCGCTTGCGTTTATAGTAAAGTCCCCTTGATTAGCCCAACCCCATCCTCTTAAATTTAATATTCCGTCATCTATACCGTCCGCTGCGGTATGGTTTATCGTTACGCTTTTGCCTGCTATATGCAGAGGTACTTTTTTGTTTAAGCTGGCCCAGTAAGAGCTAGGATGTGGGGCATTATGTATACCGGTACCGAAAGTAGTCGCAGACTCCGCCTGAGTAATGTGTGCAGTTAAATTTATGTCGCCTACGGCGTTTATTTTACCTACGTTTAGTATCTTTTGACCCGTCGCCGAGATAGTAACGTCGTTTGGCTGATATCGAGGTAAATAGTAGTTATTCCCTGGAGTAAGGGGCCATGTGTTGTACTCATTTTGAGGATCGTAGGCTCCTAATGCACCGTACGTTACCGTCGAATCCTCTTTATCGGTAGTAGAGGTTAGGCTTACGTTTC
>CALBNA010000087.1 GCA_937896205.1 uncultured Campylobacter sp.
TTTTTAAATTGCTTTTTACGCGTCAAATTCAGCGATTTTTTATATTTTATTTACCTATTTTTGGCTAAATTTGCGTCAAAATTTAAAAAGGAGAAAAAATGAGTTTATACGACAGAAACTATGTAAGCTCAAGTGAGCATGAGGTTGCCGGCGAATATTCGCAAAGCGCGCTTAGCACGTTTATCAAGCAAACCTATCAGCTTTTCGCGGCTTCACTTTTAGCAGCCAGCGTCGGAGCTTACGTCGGGCTTTATAGCTCGCTAGGAGCGACGGTAGCGGGGAACTACTGGCTATTTGTGATACTTGAGCTAGGACTTTTGGTTGGTTTAATGTTTGCCAAACGCAAGGCGGGCTTAAATTTGATTCTGCTTTTTGCCTTTACTTTCGTTAGCGGACTTACGCTTACGCCTATTTTGGGACGCACTTTTGCGATGCCCGGAGGCGCAGCGATAGTAGCTCAGGCCTTTACGCTTACGACGGTAGCATTTGGCGGACTTAGCGTGTTTGCTATGAACACTAAGCGCGACTTTACCGCGTGGGGCAAGATGCTTTTCATCACGCTTATCGTTTTACTCGTGGCTGCGATCATAAATATATTTTTCCACAGCCCGGTTTTACAGCTTGCGATCGCTAGCGTGGGCGCGGTTTTATTTAGCGCATATATCCTTTATGATACGCAAAATATCATCCGCGGCAACTACGAAACTCCAATCGAGGGTGCAGTCGCTCTTTATCTTGATTTTGTGAATTTGTTCGTTTCTTTACTTCAAATTTTAGGCATTTTTAGTAGAGATGACTAACGAGGAGCGGCTCTACCGCGTAATAGACGCAAATTTAAACCGCTTAAAAGAAGGGCTTAGAGTCGTCGAGGACGTCAGACGTTACGGCTTTGACGACCTAGCCCTCGCTAAAAAAATAAAAACTCTCCGCCACAAAGCAAAAATCCCGCAAAAGGAATTTATAAAATTTCGCGACGCCGCAAACGACGTGCTAAAACCAAGCCTAAAAGAGGAGCAAATTCGCCTAAATTTGGACGATTTGCAAACTGCCAACATCAAACGAGCGCAGGAAAGTGCAAGGGTTTTAGAGGAGTGTTTTAAACTCGTCGACGTTAAAATTTCCGAGATTTTTAAAACCATACGCTACGAACTTTATGAGATAGAAAAAGAAATTTAACCCAAATTCAAAACTTTTTTAGTATAATCGCGACTAATTTTGAAAATTTAAAAGGATTTTTATGGATTCGCTTTTTTTAGTATTGCAGTTTATTTTTGCGGTAGTTTTAACGATTGCCGTTTTGCTTCAGAAAAGTTCCTCTATCGGACTAGGCGCGTATAGCGGTAGCAACGAAAGCCTGTTTGGCGCAAAAGGACCGGCTGGCTTTTTGGCTAAATTTACTTTCGTTGTGGGCGTTTTATTTATCCTAAACACTCTAGCGTTAAGCTACGTTTACAACACGCAAAGCAGTAAATCTCTCATAGATAGCGTCGATACTTCGTCGCTACCTGCAGCTCCTGAGGCAATCGTTCCGCAAGCTCCTAATGCCCCTGCGACTCCAGAAGCTCCGGCAAGCGAGCAAAAATAAGGAGCGTCAATGAAAAAATTAGTTTCCGCGCTTGCATTGTTTGCGGCGACGCAGTTTGCGTTTGCAGACGCGCATATCTTTAACTATCACAGATTTGACGACGACAGACACCCGAGCACTAACGTCTCTATTAAAAATTTACGCGAGCAGTTTGATTATTTTAAAGAAAAAGGCTATGAGATCATCCCTCTTTCAAAGCTCGTTGACGCTATCAAAAACGGCGAGCCAGTATCTGATAATTGGGTCGTTTTAACGGTAGACGACGGCTACAAAAGCTTTTACGAAAAGGGCTTGCCGGTATTTTTAGAGTACGGATATCCGTTTGCGCTGATGATCTACGTCGAGGCCACCGCGCGAAAATACGGCGACTTTATGACCTTTGAGCAGATCAAAGAGATGGAAAAATACGGCGAAGTCGGCTATCACTCCTACGGTCACCTACATATGGTCGGGCTTAACGAAGAGAAACTAAAAAACGACTTTGAGGACGGCATAAGCAAATTTGAAAAAAATATGGGCTACAAGCCGCGCTATTTTGCTTATCCTTTCGGCGAATATAACGACAGGGTACGCGATGTCGCGATAGAGCACGGCATCGAGGTGATACTAAGCCAAAACTCCGGCGCAGTCGCGGCAAACAGCGATCTGCACGAACTAGACAGAATCCCTGCGATGAACGGCACTCACCTACCGTCTGCACTTGCGAGTAAATTTTTAAAAGCCGAATGGATACTGCCGCAAGACTACCCGAAAGACAATAAAATCAGCGAGATAATCATCAAAACCGAAGAGAACGCAACTCACGGCTACTTTTCGATGACGGGACAAAAAACGAAAAAAGTCAAGCTTGAAAACGGACAGATGACGCTTAAATTTAACAAGCCGATCGACCGCTATAAAGTGAGAATGAGCCTCAAGGTAAACGGCAAAACGACGACAAAAATTTTAGTAAAGGATATAAATGCTGAATGAAATTTACAAAAAACAAAAAGAGCATAGCGATAAGTGCATCGAGGGTCTAAAACGCGACTTTAGCACGCTTCGCACGGGCAAGGTAAATATAAGCATAGTCGATAATATTTACGTGGATTATTACGGTAGCCAAACTCCGCTAAACCAAGTCGCCACCGTGCTAGCTAGCGATGCTAGCACCATAAGCATCACGCCGTGGGAAAAACCGATGCTAAAAACCATCACCGCAGCGATCTCTGCGGCAAATATCGGCGTAAATCCGAACAACGACGGCGAGAGCGTGAAGCTATTTTTCCCTCCGATGACGGTCGAGCAACGCCAAGAAAACGCAAAGCACGCTAAGGCATTTGGCGAAAAGGCGAAAGTCAGCATCAGAAACATCAGAAAAGACGCTAACGACGAGGTTAAAAAGCTAGAAAAAGATAAAACAATCACCGAAGACGAGAGCAAAAAAGGGCAAGACGAAGTCCAAAAGATCACCGACAGCTACACGTCAAAGATCGACTCGCTCGTAAAAGAAAAAGAGAGCGAACTTTTAAAAGTTTAAAATACGTACGGCTCTTTAAATTTGACGAGCCATTTCTTTTATAAAAACCTTCCGCTATTTCGCATTTAGCATAAATTTTAGTCCGCTTTTGCTACACCCTAAAGCGCGTTTATCTATTTCGCCCAAATTTTAAATTTATCACGCCATACTCGCTTTTACCAAAATTTATATCCAAATTTAAAATTGCTAGCCGTTTTTTGCTCGGCAGAGGCTTATAATAACGCAAAATCGCAACCCGTCAAAAGCTCAAAAAATAGTAGCTTAAGCGCGCTTAGGGTAAAATTCGCTCAAATTTTACAAAGGAAAAACGATGGATTTAGAGAAAATTTACAAGGACGCGGGCGCGTATTTGCAGGGGCATTTTTTACTTAGTAGCGGCAACCACTCGCAGTTTTATCTGCAAAGTGCCAAAGTACTCGAGGATCCTCAGTTAGCAGGCACTCTAGCAGACGAGCTGGCCGCCGTCATCGAAAAATCGGGCGTAGAGTTTGACAGCGTCTGTTCGCCCGCTCTAGGCGGTATTTTGGCGGGCTATGAGCTAGCTCGCGCAGCAAAAAAGCGCTTCATCTTTACCGAGCGAGTAGAGCGAGTGATGAGCCTAAGGCGCGGCTTTGAGGTAAGGGAAGGCGAGCGATTCGTCGTTTGCGAGGACATCATCACTACGGGCGGCTCGGCACTAGAGGCTGCGCGCGTGATCGAGAGCCTGGGCGGCAAGGTCGTAGCTTTTGCAGCACTTGCTAATCGCGGCTTTTGCAAGGTCGCAAATTTAGCGGGCAGCGTCGCAAAACCTGTCTCTTATACACATCTCCGAGCCCACGAGACCGTAC
>CALBNA010000088.1 GCA_937896205.1 uncultured Campylobacter sp.
ATTTTTTATTTCAATTTTTCTAAATTGATTATATTTTTTAGAAGAAGTATTTGAATTTTTATTTTTTAAAGGAATTTAATGCAAATCAAAACCAAGGCGATCGACGCCGTAAATGCTTCGCTAAGTGCGAAAATACCGAGCGCGGACGTAAAAGCCAAGCTCGAAAACGCTGCTAAAAAAGCTGCGAAAAATATGAAAATAGACGGATTTAGAGCGGGTAAAGTGCCTGTGAACGTAGTGCTAAAACGTTACGAGAAAGAACTAACCGCCGATGCCGAGCAAGACGCGCTAAAAGACGCGATCGACGCAGGTCTAAAAGAGCTAAATAGAAAATTCGAAGAGGTTATCGGCGAGCCGATCGTGACGAAATTCGACAGGGGCGAGAACGAGATCGACGCAGAGATCGAGCTTTCGTTTAAACCGATCATAAACATCGACGGCTACGAGGAGCTGATAGAGAGCGTCAGCGCGCCGCGCGTAACGAAAAAAGAGATCGACGAGAGGAAAAACGAAATTTTAAAAATGATGGCTCCGCTAGAAAAAGTGGAAAAAGCCGCGCTTGAAAAGGGAGATTTTGCCAAATTTGACTTCGAGGGCTTCGTAGACGGCGTTGCCTTTGAGGGCGGCAAAGCTGAAAACTACCTACTAGAAATCGGCTCTGGTCAGTTTATACCCGGCTTTGAGGATGGTATGATCGGGTTAAAAGTCGGCGAAGAGCGCGACGTAAAGGTTAAATTCCCTGCCGAGTACGGCGCTGCGCACCTTGCGGGCAAAGACGCGACGTTTAAAGTAAAGCTACACGAAATCCAAGGTAAAAAAGTGCCTGAAGAGATCGACGAAGAGATGCTAAAACGCATCATGCCGGGCGAGGAAAAAGTAAGCGTCGAGCTGTTTGAAGAGAGACTAAAAGAGCAGATCAAGGCCGACAAGCACGCTAAAAACGTAAACGAGGAGCTAAAGCCTAAATTTGCCGACGCGATCGTGGCTAAATTTAACTTCGACGTGCCAAAAAACATCGTAGAGCGAGAGATGGATATGCAGTTCCGCAGCGCTTGGAGTAGCTTTACGCCTGAGCAGATGGCTAAATTTAGAGAGGATAAAGACGCTCTAACTAAACAGCGCGAGACATACCGCGACGACGCCGTAAAAAGCGTGAAGCTAACGTTTATAATAGACGAGCTAGCACGCCGCAGAGATATCAAAGTAAGCGATCAAGAGCTGATCCAAGCGGTGTACTTTGAGGCGTATCGCTCTGGCATAGATCCGAAACAGCACCTTGAAAACTACAAAAATCAAGGAATTTTGCCTGCGATCAAAATGTCGATGATCGAGGAGAAGCTATTTAACGAGATGTTTGCGCTAAAGAGCGATAAGAAAGAGAAAAAGGCGGAGTAATGAGCTACTACATCCCCTACGTCATCGAGCGTACGAGCAAGGGCGAGAGAAGCTACGACATCTACTCGCGCCTGCTAAAAGACCGCATAATAATGCTTAGCGGCGAGATCGAGGACGGCATGGCGTCTGCGATCGTGGCTCAGATGCTGTTTTTAGAGGCCGAAGACCCGGACAAGGACATCTATCTATATATAAATAGCCCAGGCGGCGTGATAACGAGCGGATTTAGTATTTACGATACAATGAACTACATCAAGCCCGACGTCTGCACGATCTGTATAGGTCAGGCGGCGTCTATGGGCGCGTTTTTGCTTAGCTGCGGCGCGCAGGGCAAGCGTTATGCTCTACCAAATTCGCGCATCATGATCCACCAGCCTTTAGGCGGCGCGCGCGGACAGGCGACAGATATAGAGATCCAGGCGAAGGAAATCTTGCGCATGAAAGAAATTTTAAACGCGATCCTAGCCAAAAATACGGGTCAAAAACTAGCTAAAATCCAAAAAGATACCGACAGAGACTTTTTCATGAGCTCTGCCGAAGCCAAAGAGTACGGGCTTATAGATAAAGTTTTGGAGAAAAGCTTTAAGTAAAGAGTAGAATTTGATAAAGTTAGACAACAAAAAAAGCGAAAACGTAGCGGCAAATAACGCGTCTACTCAAAAGGTAGGCGCAACAGCCAAAAAGGACGAGTTTAACATTTACGGTTTTTCCGAGGCGATCATAAAAGAACTTACCGAGGAAAATATCCCCTCGATCCCGAAAAACTACACCGTTTTTTTTGAAAAGATGCTCGAAAAGCAGTCTGATGATTTTAAGAAAAAGGTCGGCGAGATCATAAAGATCGAAGACGAGATCGGCAAACTCGAGGACGATAGACAAATCAATATCGAGCGCGAGGTCAAAAATAGCTTTATGCAGATAAAAAGCATGCTACAGGCCGTTGCGCTCATATATAAAAATTTGGGAGTTTTAAAAACTATCATCAAAAAACGCTCGGAAAGCCTAGATCCAAATGTAAATTTGATCACGATACAAAGCGTCTTTAACTCTTTTAACGAAGACTTAAACAAGCTAAATTCGCTAATGGACAAGCATATCGAAGTTATCAAAACGAGCTACGAAGAGATTAGTAAGGTTTTTAAGCTGGTTGAAGAACAGTCTATATATGATGAAAAATTTGACGTATATAATAGAAAATTTTTCCTCAAGACGCTCGGTATCGAGTCTGAAAATATAAAAAAATACGACTACAAGTCCTCTGTTATGCTACTAAAGCCAAAAGATAGCGCGCTGGATGGCATCGGATCAAAAGGTAAGCTGGCCGTTTTAAAAAATATATCTCGCATGTTGCTTCGTACATCGAGGCGTAGCGATATCTTGTCGCACTACGGCGGAGGATGTTTTGCTATGCTGATGAAGCATACCGACATAAGCGGCGCACAAAAAGCCTGCAAACGTATAACCGATATGTTTTACGACACCTCTTTCATGCTAAATGGAGAGAAATACGAGTTTGATATGGAAGTGGTCACTTTTGATCTAAACATGACAAAAACTATCGAGGAGATGCTTTCTTTGGCGCTTGATTCGCTTGTAAACACCGGTAGAGACGGCGAACACTTTTTGGTGCTAGAGGACAAGACTGAAAAATGATACTAGAAATCCTAACCTATCCGAACAAAAAACTTTTCGT
>CALBNA010000089.1 GCA_937896205.1 uncultured Campylobacter sp.
CGAGATCTAGTACGGTCTCGTGGGCTCGGAGATGTGTATAAGAGACAGGTCATTACTTGACAGACAAGAGTTGGCCAAGAGATTAGCTAATGGAGAGAATATAACTCCTCAAAGCATAGTTGATGAGTTTAAACTCATCTTAAAAGATGTCATAGAAGAAGCTAGTAATGCTGAAATAACAGAGCATTTAGGCTATGATAAACACCACACATCAGATAATACAAACTACCGCAATGGCTATAATACCAAGACATTAAAAACAAACTACGGTGAGATATTAGTTGATATACCAAGAGATAGAGATGGCACATTTAACCCTAAGCTAGTTAAAAAGCGTGAAGTAGTCTTAAATGGCACAGATGATTTAGTTATCTCGCTTTATGCTAAGGGTATGAGTGTTAGAGATATTAAGAGCCATTTAGAACAACTATATGGCTTTGAGCTATCAGAACAAACTATATCAAATATGACTGAAAAGATATTGGATAAAGCCAAAGAGTGGCAGAATAGACCACTAGATAGAATATACCCCTTTGTAATAATAGACGCTACTATACTTAAAGTTAGAATAGATGGCAACGTTAAGAACATAGCCACATATATAATGCTAGGAGTTAAGCTAGATGGCAGCAAAGAAATTTTAGGTATGTGGATTAGCAAGGATTGCGAACAATCAGTATATTGGCTAGATATATTCAATGAGATTAAAAATCGTGGAGTAGATGATATATTAATAATATCTACTGATAATCTAAGCGGTATAAGTAAAGCCATAAACTCATCTTTTCCCAACACCCAAATTCTTCTGCTTGCAGCTACGAGTGCGTAGTGGGAAGTAGAAAAATGCGTAATCCATCAAATAAGAAATAGCCTTAAATATGTAAGTTATAAGGATAAAAAGAGAATATCTAGTGAGCTAAAAGCTATTTACGAAGCTGATACAAAAGAACAAACCTTAACCAATCTAGCTGAATTTAAGGCTAGACATCAAGGGGATTTTCCAAATATCGCTAAGTCTTGGGAGAATAACTTTGAAGAGCTATCTACTTATTTTAGATATCCAAAGGAGATTAGAAAGCTTATTTATTCTACTAATGCCATTGAAAGCCTAAATTCCATCATTAAGCGTAAAACTAGCACTAAGGCTGTATTTCCTACCATTGATAGTACTTTTAAGCTCTTATACTGCTCTATACTAGAAATTTCAGAAAAATGGAAAATAGGTAAAATAAGAGGCTGGGATAAGATATATCCACAGCTTAGTATCTATTTTAGTGATACCTTAGAAAAGTATGAGTAAAATTTAGATGAATGGTTATAGGGTTAGGGGTGATTTACACAGATTGTTTGATACTCTCTATCTATACCATTAAGGCCGCAATATAATCTATCGACCAATTTACAAGCTTTACTTTTCTTTGTATTTGTTCGATTATAAGCTTTTATCACGCAGTCTATCTTTGGAAAATTTAAGCAGACGGTTTACATTCAAGGCTTGGCAACATCAGAGAAAATTTCAACGAATGAAAGTATTTGTGTTGTTTGTTTTTGATTTATAAAGCTCCCTCAATACCTCAATACCTCAATACCTCTCCCATACTAAATGTACCACTAAAAATGCAACAAAGAAAAACAAAAGCAATTTTATATGAATGTTTTTGTAAAATAGCAGGTTTTAAAAAACTGTACCACTTTTTATCAAAAGTGTACCATAGTTTAAGAAAAAATTCAAAGAAAGGGAAACTGCAAAAGAGGCGGTTTAAATACCGATAAATAGGGCATTTATGGTGTCACGGGGGAGACTTGAACTCCCGACCTCCGGCTTATGAGACCAGCGCTCTAACCAGCTGAGCTACCGTGACGTTAAAGTTCGCAATTATATTCAACGTTTGCTTATATATTGATAAAATATTTTCATTTTTGCGCAGTAGGGCGCCCAAAAGTTAAATTTTAAAATTTAAATTTGCAATTTTAGGTCACAAATTTGTCAAATTTAAATCAACAAAAATCCAAATTTGAGGCAAAAGTGCCAAAAACAAAAATTTGCATTTTCAAGGCGCGGGTTTTGCCGCTCAAATTCGGTAGACTCAAATTTGCCTAAATAGGCCAAATTTGAAACGGCAAAAGCCGAATTTACTTGATAAAATAATCCCCGTCAAAGCTAACCAGCGAGTATTTGCGCTCGCTGCCGATGCTGCTAACTAGCTCGTCCACGTCCAAAAACTCGAGGCTGTCCGCACCGATAAATTTACATACTTCCTCCGGCGTTTTGTTTGCGCTGATGAGCTCTTCAAAGCTCGGAGTGTCGATACCGTAGCGCTCGGGGTATTTTAGCTCGGGGCAAGCGACTTTGAAGTGTATCTCTCTCGCGCCCGCGTGACGCAGTAGCTCGACGATCTTTTTAGAGGTCGTGCCGCGCACGATGCTATCGTCCACGACAACCACGCTTTTGCCTTTGAGCAGGCTTGCCATCGGATTTAGCTTGAGCTTAACCTTGAGGTTGCGCATCTCTTGCGTCGGTTCGATAAAAGTGCGTCCGACGTAGTGGTTGCGCACGATAGCTAGCTCAAAAGGTATCCCGCTAGCGTTTGCGTAGCCTAGCGCCGCCGGTACGCCGCTATCAGGTACCGGTACGACGAAGTCGGCGTCGATCTTGCTTTTTTTAGCTAGCGTTTCGCCCATTTTTTTGCGTACTTCGTAGACGCTTTTGCCCTCGATGACGCTATCTGGGCGCGCGAAATAGATATACTCAAACGCGCAAACTCTAGGCTCGGCTTCAAAAAGGCGCACGCTCTCAAACTCGCTTTTGCCTTGCTCAAAAACCAGCATCTCGCCAGGCTCCACGTCGCGGATAAAGGTCGCGCCCACCAAATCAAACGCGCACGTCTCGCTAGCTACGATATAGCCGCCGTCTTTTAGGCGCCCCAGCGAAAGCGGTCTCACGCCCCAGCGGTCGCGGATGGCGAAAATTTTGTGGCGCGACTGGATGAGTAGGCAGTAGGCGCCTTTGATCTGTTTTAGCGCCGCTACGATGCGGTCTTGCAGGTGCTCGCTGCGACTTCTAGCGATGAGATGCACGATATTTTCGGTATCCATATTGCTCTGAAATATCGCGCCTTCGGCGATTAGCGCGCTGCGGACTTCGTCTTTGTTTACGAGGTTGCCGTTGTGCACGATAGAGACTTGGCCTAGCGAGTAGTTCGCGGCGATGGGCTGGGCATCGGCGGCGGAGTTTTTGCCTGCGGTGGCGTAGCGGTTGTGGCCGATCGCCATATCGCCTTTTAGACTCTCGAGGTTCGTCTTGTCAAAGACTTCGGTAACTAGCCCGCGGCCTTTGACGGTCTCTATACGGCCGTTTTCGCATGCGCTGATACCGCTTGCTTCCTGACCTCGGTGTTGCATGGCAAATAGCGCATAATATGCCGTTTTTGCCGCATCTTTAGAATTAATCACTCCAACTATCGCACACATTTTAATTTTTCCTTTTTGAGGCTCGTCTCGCGAGCGCTTTTTGCGGAGCTTGAAATTTCCGCCCTGCGACAGACTACATGTCTAGTCTTGGACGAAAATTTCTGCGCAACCCCAAAAATCATCTCACGATACTTTCCTCTCATGCTAAAATTTAATTATAAAAAATTTGAACGCAAAATGATAAGGCGCAGGATTTTTCGCTTAATTAAGGCGAAATTTAATTTTTAAACGCAGGCTAACCGTATGGGTTGTCGAGCTTGAAAATTAAATTTCAACGCAAAGTAAGTAGAAAAAGCCAAGCCGCCTATTTTATAACCCCAGGCAATCATCTATCCCGTACAGCCCGCTACCTTGTCCTGCCGTCCAAATCGCCGCCTTTATCGCGCCTTTGGCAAAGGTCGTGCGGCTAGTTGCGGTGTGATTTAGCTCGATAAACTCGCCCTCGTTGTAAAATCCGACCGTATGCCTGCCCACGACGTCGCCGCCTCGCACCGCCAGGATCGCGATCTCGTCCTTGCTGCGAGCTCCGACCATGCCGTCTCTGCCCGTTACTAAAACGTCTTTTAGATTTAGCCCTCTAGCCGCCGCCACGCGTTCGCCAAGTGTTAGCGCCGTGCCGCTTGGAGCGTCTTTTTTGTGTCTGTGGTGCTGCTCGACGATCTCGGCGTCAAATTCGCGCAAGGCTTTTGACGCTAGCGCCGCCAAACGGTTTAAAACCGCGACGCCAAGGCTCATATTGGTAGCGTAAAGTATCGGCATCGCCGCGCTTGCGAGCTTTAGCAGGTTCGCGCCGTCCTCGCCCAGTCCCGTCGTACCTATGACTAGCGGTTTTGGGTCGGTGCGGGCGTAGTTTAGCAGGTTTATCGCGCCATCTTTGATCGTAAAGTCGATAACGACATCGCAGTTTGCAAAAAGCTCGTCAAATTTATCCGTGAGAACGACGCCGTCAGGTAACGCAAAATCAAGCGGCTCTATAGTATAAGCCGCGCTAAGAGCTGCGCCAGGCTCGTTTTTTAGGCACTCGATGATCATGCGTCCCATTTTGCCGCTTGCGCCGTGGATTCCTATTTTTACCAAAATTTATCCTTTAAAATTTGGGCTAAATTTAGCATAAATTTTATAAAAAATAAATTTAGCACGGCCGCCGTTTTCGCCGCACGCGGGCAAAAATATTAAAAATCGCGCTATATAATCGGCTTTTTAAATTTAAAGGATGACGATGAGGAAAATTTTATTTTTATTTCTGGCTGTTTTTTCGGCGAGCGTTTTGGCTAAACAAGCGCCGGTCGCGCAGGCGGCTAAAATACGGCAAGCGGACGCAAATCTGAGCGCGTTAAATTTGACGACAAAAGACAAAAGCGCGCAAAAGTTAAATTTGACCCAGGATCCCGCTATATCGAGCGGCGAGCTAGCAAACGGGCTAAAATACTACGTCAAGGAAAACAAGCAGCCCGCAAATTCGGCATATTTTTATCTAGTCGTAAACATCGGCTCGACCGACGAGCGCGAAAACGAGCTGGGGCTGGCGCATTTTACCGAGCACATGGCTTTTAACGGTAGCCGCGAGTTTAGCAAAAACGAGCTGGTGAAAAAACTAGAGAGTCTCGGAGTGGCCTTTGGCGCGGATCTAAACGCGCAGACTAGCTACGATCAGACGGCCTATCTGCTAGAAATCCACGTAAACGAGCAAAATTTAAAGGACGTTTTCCGTGTTTTTCGCGACTGGATCGACGGCGTGAGCTTTGACGCGGCCGAGCTGGATAAAGAGCGGGGCATCATCGTCGAAGAGGAGCGCGCTAGAAACACGCCCGCGTATAGATTTTACATCAAAAACCGCGTACCCGAGCTTTATGGCGATAGCATCTACGCCAAAAGGTCGCCTATCGGCGATATGAATATCGTAAAAAACGTCGACGTAGCGACCATAAAGGGCTTTTACGAGAGGACGTATCAGCCTAGATTTATGAAATTTATCGCAGTCGGCGACTTTGATAAAAAGCGCATCGAGGAGATGATAAAGCAAAGCTTTAGCTCAGCAAAAAACACGAACGACTACGCGAGTCCTGATAAAACTATCCCTATAAAAAGCGGTTTTAGCGTAAATAACTACGACTCGGCCGAGCTCGGACTAAACTCGCTAAATTTGATCTTTACGCAAAAATACAAATTTGACGGCGAGATCCAAAGGCTCAGGCAAAATTTGCTAGTAAACTATATCTCAGATCTAGTCGCGATGATATATGAGCAGCGAAATTTGGCCCTTCGCGGGCGATTTTACTCGCCGATCATCGAGGATCAAAATGTGCTTTACGCCTTTGAGATAAACGCCGTCGAGGATGATTTTAGCGGTGCGCTTAGCGATCTGGCGAGCGTTTTAAAGGGCGTAGAAAAATTCGGCTTTAGCCGGGCTGACTTTGAAAGCGCGAAAAAAGATTTTATAAACTCGGCTAAAAATGCTTATTTGCAAGCGGGCAACAAGCGCTCGAGCGCGGTCGCGGCAGATATCGAGGAGACGACGAGGATCGGCGGCGTGCTGCTTGGCGAAAAGGACTTGCGCGACGTTACTTTGGCGCTGCTTGATGAGATCAACCTAGATGACGTAAACGCCGAATTTAGGCGGATACTGGCCATCGACTCAAAAACTTTAAACGTAATTAGCGCCAAAGGAGCGAAGCTAAACGAGGCAAAATTTGATCAAATTTGGGCGGAAGCAAAGCCATACGATACGCTGGCCGCAAATCAGGTAAAGAGCGAGTTTTTCTACTACGGCGCGCTAAAGCCTAAAAATTTCGTCTCGAAAAAGCATAACGAAAAGCTTGATTTTTATCTTTACGAGCTGCCAAACGGTGCGCGCGTCGCATTTAAGGAGATAAAAACCAAAAAAGACGTCGTCTGGCTAAGCGCGGTTAGCCGCGGCGGCACGTCAAATTTGGCCAAACCAAAGCAGGGCGCGCTAGCCGTAGAGGTCTCAAACGAGAGCGGGGCGGGGGAGTTTAGCAACTACGATCTGGCTAAAATCCTAAGCGGCAAGCAGCTAAGCTATAGCAAATTTATCGATCAGCTTTCGCAAGGATATAGCGCAAGCTCGGCTAGCGCGGACTTTGAGTGGCTTTTGCGCGCGCTGTTTTTGGAGTTTAGCGAGCCTAGATTTGACGAAAATGCGCTAAAAAAGACAAAAATCAACGAACTTGAAAAGCTGGAAAAAACCAAAAATCTGCCCGAGCGCAAATTTCACGACGAATTTGCGAGATTTTTTTACGAAAACAACCCTCGAACGAACCCACTCGAGGCCACGGACATAAACGAGCTGCAGATGGAGGACGTAAAAAAGATAGTGAAGGATAAATTTACCAACGCGGCTTCGTATGATTTTATCGTGGTCGGCGATCTAAATTTGACCGCAGCCGAGCCGCTTTTGCAAAAATATCTGGCAAATTTACCTGCGCGCGCAGAACGCGAAAATTTCGTCGATGACGGCGTAAGGACGATCGCAGGCGAGCGGGAGTTTAAGCGAAGCTACCAAACCACGCAGCGAAGCGACGCCGCGATGATAATGAAAAACGAAAACGTGAAGTATTCGCGCCCAGAGTTACTGCGTGTAAACGCCCTATCTGCGGTGCTTTCGATGATGCTGCGCGAGGACGTGCGCGAGGACCGCGGGCAGGTCTACGGCCTGGGCGTGCATATGAATCTCGCAAAATATCCGTACGAAAGCTTCACCGCGCATTTTGGCTTTACGGCGGCGCCTGATAACGTAAACGCCGTGCTGGGCGAGATAAAATCAAACGTCGCCGAGCTAAAAGGTGGCGCGGACATCAAGCGCTATCTGCAAAATTTCAAAAAATCAGCGCTCGTAAAAATGCGCCAATCCTACGTTCAGGGCGAGTTTTGGACGCGCGCGCTCATGCGCGAGCTGGTTTTTGGCGATGAGGTTTTGAGCCTGGACGAGTACGAAAAGGCGGTAAATGCGCTCACCGAGCAAGACGTAAGAGACGCGGCGAAACTCTATCTGGACGAGAAAAACGTCGTGATAAGCGTAAACAATCCCGCTTCGGCGAAGTAAGTTTAAGCCTGGGCGGTAAATTTTATTTGCTGCCCAGGCGACGAGTAAAATTTGGCTTTAGATTCGGCTGGGAGCTGTTAAATTTGAAGCCAAATTTACCTCTCGTCAAACGAAATTTGAGTTAAACTCGCTCAAATTTAACTCAAATTTTCGCTAAGTTTTTTGTTCCCTTGTTGGTTTTATTAATACCAAATTTGACTAAGCAAATCACCTTTACCTGCTTTCCACTATAGCCTTTATCTCGTCGGAGGTTAGTTCCTTGTACGGTTTAATTGTGTATTGGGTTGCATTGTTTTTAAAAATTACCTTATCTTTTTTGTTGAAAAACAAGATATCTTCTATCGCATCCGCTTTTTTATACTCATTTGCCCAAGCGATAAAAGTCCTTACGTCGCTAAAGGTAGAATTTTTCTCGGAGCAGTATTTTTGCAACACGTTTTTCGTTAAATTTTCATATTTTAAGCTATAAGTCCCGTTTTTGTCTATACTATAAGCTAATATGATGCTAAGCGCGTATTTATCGTAGCACTCCTCATACGCCTTCTTTAGCTCCTCTTTCGTAGGTTGCCCAGAAACGTTGTTGTCTAGGAGTAAATTTAGCATAGGTTCGTAGTTTGGGATGGTATCTAGCACGGCATAATATGAGTATATGAAAGGCGAACTATCGTCTCTTAGGCCGGGAAACGAGGATGGTCTATTTCGAAGTTTTGGTTTATACCCGCTAGCAAGGACTATATCGGCCATTTCGACATAGTTATGCCATACTATATACCTCATGGGGTTATTTGCGTCTTTGGATTCCTTGTTAACTTGATAGTTGTCTTCAAATATTATCTTTACGTCGTCTCCGTCTATGATAAGTTTTTCGATATTGTTATAAAACGGAGGATCTATGTAGTACTGTACCGCCTTTACTTCATCGAATTTAACCCCGCTATCAAGCAGTAGTTTAGCGGTCTTTGTAGAGTTGTTTTCTATGGCGTAGGCCAGGGGCGAGAGTTTGTAGTTATCTTGCGCGTGAGCGTTTGCACCCATATCTATCAGCCTTTTTGCCGTGGCTTCATCGTCGTAAAAGCTAGCGTACATCAAAGGAGTAACGCCGTCTATTAGTGGAGAGTCTATACTAATGTTATTATCTTGCATAAATTTTAAAATTTGTTCCGTTTGCTTTGATTTTAAAAGCTTGCGGAAATTTTCAGCAAATGCGTCGTCTTTTATCTGCTTATCTATATCCCAGTATCTAAAAGCAAAATCGTCTATCTCCTCTTGCGTTACGTATTTGCTTAGCTCGGAACCCGGGATTATTTTAGTATCGGCGGTAACTACGAAGCGGGTGGGGCCGGATAGCTTTTCGTAAATAAAATTTACGAAAACGATGAGGAAAAGAGCGGCGAGGCTAAGTGCGAGTTTGTTCAAATTTATCCCTTAAGTCAAATTTGCGAAATTTTAACTAAAAGCTGGTAAAGAGGCGGTAAATTTGATGAAATTTGAGCCGATAAATTTGGATATCGGGAGCAGAGTGCAGCAAGATCCGTCCGCATAAAATTTGAGCGGGTTAAATTTGAAAGCAAGCTCTGGCAAGTCAAATTTGAAAGCCAAATTTGATCAAAGCCCCTGAAGCAAAATGGAGTAGAGCGCGTCTATCTCGTCATCGTCAAGTAGCAGCGTAGAGCGCTTGCTAAAGAGCATTTTTATCTTTTCTAACGCAAAGCCCTTTTGCGCGGCGCAGTGCTCGTGAGCGGGTAAAAAGCTCCTAGCTAGCGCAACTCTATCCTCCACTGGCTCGTCGCAGATAAAGCAAAAAAGCTCATCGTGTAACCTACCCTCGGCCTCTAAAATGCGCACGTAGCTCTCGATGAGCAGGCGTTTGGGAGCACCTCTGTCAAAGCGTGAGGCACAAAGCTCAAGCTCGCTAAAATACACCTCGTCTATCTGCTCGACGTCTCGCAGGTGTGCGTAGAGTAGGCGCATAAACTGCTGCCACACGAGTAGCCGCTCGCGCGAGAGCAGCCAGCGGTAGCCTAGGTGCAGGACGCTGCGCAGGTGCGGGAGGAAGTTTTCGCCGCCTTCGAGCTCGAAGTCGATCTTGTAGCCTTGCAGGACGTTTGAGTGGCGCGCGCCGTAGAAGCGGTAGGATTTAACTAGTAGCGAGGGCGTGAGGATGTAGACGAGCAGGTCCTCGTCGCGCACTTTTTGCGTGTGCAGGATGTAGCCTTGCATGGTTAGAAAAAAGTTTGGATTTTTTGGCGCAGGATGTCTGGTTCGGCGATGTGATTTATCGCGTCGCGAAAGGCGCTGGCGCCGTCTATGCCTTTGGAGTAGCGGTGTAGATGCTTGCGAAATATCGCCGCTCCGTGCTCGCCGTAGTGCTCGATCATCGCGTCAAAATGCGCCAAAATGATCTCCTTTTTCGTCGCCGCGTCAATACTGCCGCCCATTTTTATCTCGTGGAAAACCCACGGCTTGCCGATGCAAGCGCGTCCTATCATTAGCGCGTCGGCGTTGGTCAAATTTAACGCATCGGCAGCATTTTCGGGCGAGATGTCGCCGTTTGCGATGACAGGGATATTTACCGCCTCTTTAGCTCGGCCGATCGCGGCGTAGTCGACCGCTGCCGTGTATCCGCCAGCTCTCGTGCGTCCGTGAAATGCGATGTAGTCCGCTCCGGCGTCCTGCGCGGCGAGGGCTAAAATTTCTGGTATTTTCTCTTCAAAACCCAGGCGCAATTTGACGCTAGTCATTTGCTTATTTGAGGTTTTTTTGATGGTTTCTACGATGCGTTTTAGGTTCGAGATATCTTTTAGCAGAGCCGAGCCCGCGGACTGTTTGACGACCTTTGGCACGGGGCAACCGCAGTTTAGATCGATACCGTCGATACCGTCGATACCGTTTAAAATTTCCACCGCTTTTTTGACGATGTCCGCGTCGCTGCCCGCTATCTGCACGATATATGGTGTTTCAAGCGGCGATTTTTTGAGCATTTCAAGCGTTTTGCTGCCTTCATAGACTAGGGCGTTTGCGCTTATCATCTCACTTACAGTCACGTCGCAACCAAACTGCTTGACCACGCTTCTAAGCGGCAGGTCCGAAAAGCCTGCGAGCGGAGCTAGAAAAAGCGGCTTTTTTGAAAAATCTATCAGCAATGGGCGTGCTTGAAAAATAGATCGGTCGGGACGTTTTTGCCGTTTTGTCTGAGGTAGAGCAGGGTGCGGAAATTTTGATATTCGCCGGCGTCAAGGCCTGCCAAAACCTCCTGCGCGCGCTCGAGCATCTCAAACTCAAACAGCAGATAGACGTACGCTTCCTGCGCCTCTTGGCGTTCGTTTTTAAGGCGCTCAAAGATGCCGATGATAGCGTCCGGAGCGATTTTACTTTTTAGCGTCGCGGCGCTGATACTAAAGCTGTCTTTTGAAATTTTGTCCGAATTTAACAGCTCCAAAATCTCGTCGTTGCTCAAATTTATCTCGTCTTTGGCAAAGCGGGCGATAAGAGTCATGATCTCTTTTTCGTCCAGATCGGGAGCAAATTTTTTGATATCGGCGAGCGAGCCTAAATTTATTAGCTTTTTCCTTGCTTCGCGGACTATTTCGCCTTGATCGCCCATAGGTTTTTTAAGCGTTTCTAGATAGTATCCGTCCAAATTTGCTATTTTGTTTAGCTCGTTTTTGATAAAGAGCGGATTGTCCTTAGGGAGCTTAAATTTCTTTAGGTCGGCGACCTCGCCGTTTTTGACCGCGCGCATTGTATCTAGGGCGTTTTGTAGCTCCTCGCCCTCGATATTTGCGTCTTTGTATCTATCCCACGGCGAGAGGATTTTAGCTATCTGGGATGGGATTTTATAAAAGTTCGTTTTAAAGTCTTTGTTCGTATCAAGGCCTAGTAAAATTTCTTTGCCGAGCTCTCTATAAAATTTCTCATCGTGCGAAATTTTGCGTTTAAAGGCGTAAAATTTAAACCCGTGATAGGCCATGTGAAGCACGCAAAATAGCATCAAAATCGCAGGCGGCAGTATCATCCAGACGGCGACGGGTAAATTTAACGCATACTCGATGTCGCTGCCTAAAAAGGCAAATTTAAGATGAAGCTCGTAAGAGCCGCCCTCGAAAAGATAAACGATCGCGCCGACTACGACCAGGTAAAGCACGGCGCAAGCTATAAAACGTTTGATTTGCATGGCGTACCCCTATTTTGCGGTTTTTTCCACTATCTCACGGCAGGTGATGCAGTATTTTGCGTGCGGTTTGACGCGCAAACGCGCCAGTCCGATATCTTCCTCGCACATCTCGCAGATGCCGTAGGTTTTGTCGGCGATCTTTCGCAGCGAGACGTCGATCTCGGCTAGTTCTTGTCTTTGTTGAGCGCTGATTGATTGCTCGATGAGCTGATCGGCGTTTACGGAGGCGATATCAAACTCGTCGCTGACGCCGCTTTGGCGTAGTCCTGCCATCTCGTTTGACGAGTCTAAAATATTTTTAGTTATCTGTGCTTTTCGCTCCAGTAAAAGTGCCTTAAACTGCTCCAAGTCGCTTTTGCGCATTTTGTTCCTTTATTTGTGATATGGGTGGTCCGCGTTTATGCAAAGAGCTCTGAAAATCTGCTCGTGAAGCATAAGCTTTGCTATCTTGTGCGCCATCGTCATGCGGCTTAGGCTAACGACGGCGTCCGTTTTTTGTTTAAAATTTTGGCTAAGCCCGTAAGCTCCGCCGATAAAAAACGAAATTTGAGCCTTATCCGAGATGAGTTTAGCAAACTCCTCGCTGTTAAATTCGCGGCCCGCTTCGTCAAGTGCTACGCAAAAGCCGTTTAAATTTGGCTCATAAACCTCGTCGTAGGCTTTTAGCGCCTCATCTCGCCCTTTGCTTTGGGCTTTGGCGATTTTGTCGTTAAAGATAACGACGTCTGAAATTTTGGCGAATTTCGACGACATTTTCGCGTACTCTTTGATCTCGTTTTCAAAATTTTCACGTTTTGACTTTTGGATGCAAAACACGGAAATTTCCAAATTTATTCCTCGTCGTCCAAGCTTTGAGCGCTCGGCTGCTTAGCGGCGTAGGCCGGGTTGTTTGAGAGCAGCCTTATCATATCGCTTAAAAACTGCTTATGCTCTTTGCGCTCGACTATGGCGTCTATTAGGCCGTGCTCTAGCAAAAACTCCGATCTTTGAAAGCCCTCAGGCAAATCAGCTCCGATGGTTTGTTTGATAACGCGCTGCCCGGCAAATCCTATGAGAGCGCCAGGCTCTGCGATGATGACATCGCCCAGCCACGCGAAAGACGCGCTCACTCCGCCCATCGTAGGATCGGTTAGGACCGATATATAGGGCACCTTAGCCTCGTCAAGCAACTTTAGCGCGGCGGAAGTCTTTGACATCTGCATTAGCGAAAACGTACTCTCCTGCATCCTCGCTCCGCCCGAAGCCGAAACGATTATGAGAGGCTGTTTTTTATCGAGCGATCTTTTTACGGCGCGCACGATCTTTTCGCCCTCGACCGAGCCTAAAGAGCCGCCCATAAAGCCAAAATCAAAAACCGCTAGCTGTACATTCATGCCGTCTATCTTGGCTTCGCCGCAGATCACGGCCGAGCTTCTGCCCGTCTTTTCCTCGTTTTCGCTTATACGTTTTTTATAGGATTTTTTATCGACGAATTTGATCGGATCGACGGGCTTTAGCTTGGTATCAAGCTCGACGAAACTGCCTTCGTCGCAGATCATCGCTATCCTCTTATCGGCGGCTAATCTCATGTGAAAACCGCACTTTGGACAGACGTTAAAATTTGCCTCGACCTCTTTGTAATACATCAGCGAGTGACAGCTGTCGCATTTGACCCAGTGCGCCGGAGCCTCGCTAGGAGCGGATTGTTGCTTTCTTGTTTTGGAAAAAATATCTAAAAAGCTCATGATTCCTACTTTTTAAAAAATTTAGGGATTATAGCCAAAGTTAGCTTATGTTTTGCTAGTCGGGTATTAAATTTACGCTGCGCGCTTTGGGGGAGTAGGCGGGTAGAATCGCTAAAATTTACGGCGCCATTTTTTATGCTTTTGGGGGAAATTTAAATTTATGCGGAGGCGGTTTTAAGATTTGAAAGGTTAAATTTAAGAGATTTTACTGTGGTATGTTTAAATTTGGAAATGTAAATTTAAAATGCTCAAATTTGCAGAAATTTAGACTATCTTGCTGTACAAATTTGAGCCTTTAAATTTACGGCTTACCACTCGATATAGGTTTTTGCCTTTTTTATATTCGCGATTTTTATTTTTAAAATTTGACCTTCGCTCTCAAACGATATTTCTTCATCGTCGGCGGATAAAATTTTGCCTTTTAGTTTTTTGTTTTCGCCGTCTACTTCGGCTGAGATTTTAGCCAGTTCGCCGACGCTTGAGATAAAATGGCTCGGTTTTTCTAACTTTCGCTCAAGTCCGGGCGAGCTAACCTCTAGTACGTAGTCTCCGGTAAGCGGCGGCTCGACGTCAAATATCGGCGAGAGTATGCGCGAAACCTTTTCGCAGTCGTCCAAATTTACGCCGCCGGGCTTTGCGATGTAGATCCTATAAATGGCTCTGCCGTTTTCGTTCGCGACCTCGACGTCGTAGAGCTGCACGCCGCACTGCGAGATCAGATTTTCAAGATTTTGCATTTTTGTTTAGATCCTCTGAGATTTTTTCAAATAAATCGTCCATGTGGTTTTGGTACTCGAGTCTGTCGTCGAATTTGAAGTGAAAATTCGGCGCTCTATACCAGCCCTCGGCCGCCATGCAGTGGTTTTGTAGGTGCTTTGATACTCGCTTTAGGCGGTCTAGTATATATGCCTGCTCGCGCTCGTCAAACATCATTTTATCTAGATAAACGAACGCGTCGTATCTGCCCTTTTTACACTCGACGTCGGTTACGCAAAGTCCGCGCAAAAGCTCGTCCTCAAGCGTAGATAGAGCCTCGGGCAGTAGCTCTTTTAACACGCTTTGCGTGCGCAGGCGTTTTATCTCCGAGGGGTTCATAGGCTAGCTTGCTCCTCTACTTCTTTAAAGCTCTCAATGTAGTCGCCTTCTCTGATGTCGTTGTAGCCGTCGATGCCCACGCCGCACTCAAAGCCGCGCGCAACCTCTCTCACGTCGTCTTTGAAGCGTTTTAGCGAGCTTACAGTGCCTTCGTGCACGACCACGCCGTTTCTGATTAGGCGGATTTTCGCGCCGCGGTTTATCGTGCCTTCGGTCACCATGCAGCCTGCGATCGCGCCCACTTTAGGGACGTTGATGACTTGGCGTACTTGTGCTTGACCGAGCTGCTCCTCGTGGATGACAGGCGACATTAAGCCGCTTAGGATCGCCTTGACGTCGTCGATCAGGTTATAGATGACGTTATAGGTTTTGATCTCGATGCCGCTTTCTTTGGCTTTTTCTTTCACTTCGCCAGTCGGCCTGATGTTAAAGCCTAAAATCACGGAGTTTTCGCTCGCTCTGGCTAACTCCACGTCGCTTTGGGTAATGCCGCCCACGCCTGAGTGGATGATATTTACTTTTATCTCGTCGTTGCGAAGTTTTTCTAGGCTTGCCTTGATGGCTTCTAGCGAGCCGCCAACGTCGGCTTTTACGATGACAGGGAGCGATTTTAGCTCGCCCTCGGCGATCTTCTCGCTAAGCTCCTCTAGGCTTACTTTGGTAGTCTTGCTGAGCTCTTTTTGGCGCAAATATTCGGCCTTTTTCTGTGCGTATTCACGGGCTTCTTTGTCGGTTTTGACGCTTATTAGCGTTTCACCAGCTTCAGGAATTTCGCTAAGCCCCATTATCACGCCGCATTCGCCAGGTTTTATCTCTTTTAAAATTTTACCTTGATCGTCGGTTATCGTTCTTATCTTGCCGTATGCGATGCCTGCGACCACGATATCGCCGACTCTTAGAGTACCGTTTTCTACGATAACCGTAGCTACCGGACCGCGGCCTTTTTGCTGAGAGCTTTCTATTATAGCGGCTTTTGCGTTTGCTTTTGCGTTTGCTTTTAGCTCTAAAATTTCAGCCTGCAAGAGTACGATCTCAAGCAGATCGTCTATACCCATACCTGTTTTTGCGGAGATCGGTACGAACTCGTACGTGCCGCCCCAGTCGGTAGATAGGATATCTAGCTCGGCTAGTTCGCTTTTTACTTTGTCTGGGTTTGCTGCCTCTTTATCCATCTTGTTTATCGCGATGATGATCGGTACGCCGGCGGCTTTTGCGTGGCTCACGGCCTCTTTGGTTTGTGGTTTCACGCCGTCGTCGGCTGCGACCACGATGATAACGATATCGGTGATCTTGGCTCCTCTAGCGCGCATAGCTGTGAAAGCCTCGTGGCCCGGAGTATCGATAAAGGTAATGTTTTTGCCGTTTTTATTTACCATATAGGCGCCTACGTGCTGCGTGATGCCGCCAGCTTCGCCTGCTGCTACTCGCGAGCTTCTGATGTAGTCTAGTAGAGAGGTTTTGCCGTGGTCGACGTGACCCATGATGGTTATAACAGGAGCGCGGACGGTCAAATTTGCATCATCTAGCTGCTCCTCTTCTTCGTCGTAGGCTTTAACGTAGTCAAACGCTTCTTGCGTATCGACGATATTTACCTCGATACCGAATTCATCGGCCAAAATCTCTATCGCATCCTCGTCTAGGAAGTCGTTTTTGGTCGTCATCATGCCGAGCATAAAGAGCTTGCCGATGATTTCGCTCGGTTGCTTGTTGATTTTGTCAGCAAATTCGTAAAGACGGATCTCTTTTGGTATCTCAACGTAGGTTACCGCCTCGCCGTTATGGTCGGCTCGTTGCGATTTTTTATGTTTTTTGCGAGGCCTGCGCGCTGTGCCTTGTTCTAGAAACGAGCTTATGGAGGTATTTAGGACCGGCTTATAGCCCGTATTTGTCGGTTGTTTGATTTTTTGAGGCTCCGGAGTTTGCGTTCGTACTGAAAAATCGGGCAATATAACTACGTCTTCGTCGTCTATCACGATGTCCGCCATATCGCGGTCGCCGAGTAGATCCATCTTTGTAGTGCCGTCTTTTTTGGTTGCGACGACCGGTTTTTTCTCTTTTTTCTTTTTGCGTTCGATCTTTTCGTCGCTAAATTTAAACATATTTTCCAAATTTAGCGCCGGCGCAGACTCTCTTCTCTCGCTTGCTCTAGGTGCTGGCTGTTCGTCTTTTTTCTTTTTTACGATGACTAGGCCGCGTCTTTTTTGCAGGCTAACATCGGCTAAGCTTTCTTTTGGCTGAACGGGATCGGTAGCCACAGGTTGGGCTTCTGGCTCCTCTTTGGGAGCTGCTTGGATTTTTGGCTCCGGCGCTTTTTCGGCCGGTTTTTGAATGACTGTTTTTTGCTCTTTTTCAGATTTCTTATCGTTTTTTGTTTCTACTTTTTCTTTTGGCAAAGGCTTTTCTTCTTTTGCGGCGGTTGGTTTTTTAGCCTCTTTTGGCTTGCTTTCTTTTTTCTCTTTGCCCTCTTTAGCTTCCGCTTTTCTTACGGTCGGTTTTTTCTTTTCGGGTTTTTGCTTGAGAGCTTCGGGGATCTCGCCGGTTTGGATGTAGGTGTATAGCGCCGCCGCTTCTTCAGGACTAACGCCACTTGAGTGCGTTTTGACCTTTAGCCCAAGCTCAATAGCCTTTTCCAAAACCTCTTTGCTATTGTAGCCGAGCTCATTTGCTATCTCTGAAATTCGAACAGTCCCCATTTAAGAGTATCTCCTTTAAATTTTGCCCGTTTTGTAGCGTCGCTATAAAGCTGCCTGCGACTCTTCCGAGCGATTTTCTTAAAATTTTCTCGTCTTTTTTTAGACATTCCTCGCAAAGATAAAAGCTGCGTCCGTTTCCGTTTCCGAAAAATAGCGAAGAATTTATCAGTCTGTATCTACGCAAAATTTGCTGTTCAAAGCGCTTTTTGCAGACTACGCACGTCCTGATAGGGATAAATTTTTGAGCCATTATTATAACTTCTTTTAGCTTTTTTTTAGCTTTGTAGGATTTTTATCCCGTCGTTGTCAAAATTAAAAATTTCAACTCGAAAGCTCTTAAATTTATCTTGCAGTTTTTGTTTTAAATTTGCCGCATCGCCCGCGTAAACTATATTTAAAAAGCTCGATCCGCTGCCTGAAAGCGTGCTTAAAAGCGCACCGTTTTCGTAAGCTATCTTGCGCACTTCAAAGAGCTCGGGTAGGCTTTGCATGCGGATTTGTTCGTGCATGACGTCTTTTGCCGCCGTTCTTAAAAGTTCGTAATTTTCGCTAAAAAAGCAAGCCGTGAGATATGCGGCGTGAGAGAGGTTGCTAACGCACTCACCCATCGTGAAATTTTTAGGTAGCTTGGCGCGCGATTCATTTGTGCTCATGGGCTTGTCGGGGATCACGATGACGGCTTTTATATCAGCGCTTAAAGGTTTTTTTAGAGATTTTACTTTGCCGTTTTCAACGACGGAGCTAACAAAGCCGCCAAGCGTCGCCGGAGCGATGTTGTCGGGGTGGTTTTCGTAAACTAGCGCCTGGTTTAAAATCGCGCTTTTATCCGCCTTAAATCCAGCCGCCGCGTAGGCTGCTGCAATGGCTGAAGTGATAACTGCAGAGGAGCTGCCAAGGCCGCGAGAGAAAGGAATTTGATTGGTAAAAATCATGCGAAAAGTATCTTTTTTGCCCGTTAGTTTGACGTAAATTTCATTGAAAATAGATAAAAAAATGTTGTTTTTTTTAAGAAGCGCGTTGTCTTTACCTTCGCCTAAAATGCTTACCGAGGCGAAATTTGCCCTCGTTATCTCGACTGTGTTATGTAGCTCTAAAGCAAGTCCTAGAGCGTCAAAACCGGGGCCAATGTTTGCGCTCGTGGCGGGAACTAAAATTTGCAAGAAATCTCCTAAACGGCTTGAATAACGTAATTTGGTAGGGTATCTAAATTTAGATTTAAAACGGCTAAATTTTGCGGCAAGCCAAATTCGCCGGCCTCTGCTTTTTGCAGTTTGACGCCATCGGGAGTATCTACGAAGCTTAAATTTTTATTCGCCCGTATCGGTGCGCCGTCGTTTAGCTCAAAGCCGCTAACTGCATAAAATTCGCACTCTTTTACTATACTAATCGTCTTTAAAACGACGTAAGCGACTTTTACGCCCATAAAGCTTCCCGGGCCGTTTGCGTAGATAATTTTTCGTAGATTAAATTTGCCGCTGTTTAAGATCTCGTCTGTTATTTTTACGAGGGAGACGTCGGATTTTTCTTCGCTAGAAATTTGCTCTATAAACTCGG
>CALBNA010000090.1 GCA_937896205.1 uncultured Campylobacter sp.
GACAGATTTTTAGGCGCATTTTGGCTCTAAAATCGGTAAAATTTTTCGTTTTTATAGCTGTTTTTAGCCGCTTAAACTCCATCGCTCCAAGCCCGATAAGCAGCACCCAAACTGCGATCATTACGAGAGCCTTGAGGCTCGGATAAAAGTAAAAAACGCTCATCAAAAGTAGCCCCGTAAGCATCATCGCGGCCAAAAACGCGTAGTAGGTAGGCAAAAACAGTCTGATGCGTTTAGCGTAGGCTGGCGAGTTTATGCCGAAATTTATCAGGCAAAAGTGCGCCGCGACTAAGGCCAAAAGCGCAAAGGCAAGCCCGATGTGAATGGAGCGCGCCAGCTCGTAGAGCTCTGATAGATGCTCGTTAAATTTCATTTTTCGGGCACCGGCTCTGGCGGCATATTTTCGTCAATACTTACGTTTGCGTCTCTTTGCGCGATAGGTACGTCGCTAGGCACCGTGCCGCCAAGATCCAGCGACGCGGGCTCCTTTTTCTCCTCGCAACCGCCAAAAAACAGCGCCGCCAGCGTCAAAATCGCAAAAATTTTCCTCATTTGCGCTAGACCTCCTTTGGATTTACTATTTTTTTGCCTAGCTTGATTTTCTCAAACAACTCCTCGTCCTCCCACTCGGCTCTAACGCCCTCGGAAAAGACGATCTCGTTCAAATTTACCTCACCCATTTTGGCGTTATACGCATCCTCTCTGAAGCACTGCGCATAGCCCGTGTCGGTCTCGTGGACGATGACGCTGTGAAGCTTCACTTCACGCTCGCCGTTTTGCATCTGCGTGGTTTTTAAAAGCCTATCGATCATCACGAAAAATATCCTGCAAAACTGCTCTGCGGAGGGATTTAGCGGGATCTCGATCCAGCGCGCAGAGTGCTTTTTGAGATCGTTTTTATACTCGGCACCATCTCCGCTAAATATCGTCGTGCAGTGATCAAAGCTATCGATAATGCAGCCGATGTCGCGCTTCATCAGACCAAAATCATACACCATCCCTGCGTTATCGAGAAAATTTGACTCGAGTAAAATTTCAGCCCTGTAAGAGTGCCCGTGGATGCTCGTTTTGCAGCGTTTCGAGCTACAAAATCTAACGATGTGAGCGTTTTCAAATTTAAACATTTTTCTTATTATCATCTTAGCTCCGTTTATTAAATTTTACAGTTTCGCGCCGTAAAGATACGGGTAACGCCGCCTAAATTTACGCTTTAAACTCCTTCTTTTGCACCCCAAAGCCTGATGTGCAGGCGATCGGAATAGTTAAAACCGTGCTTGATCGCAAACTGCGCAACGGATAGGGCGTTTTGTTCGAGGCTTATTTTATCATAACCTTGCGGCATACAAAAGACTTCCGCGTCGCAAAGCTCTAAAATACGCGAAATTTGCGCTATCGCCGAGCCGTCTTCCGCGCTTTTTTTATCTAGGACGAATTTATAAAAACTACCTGCGGAGTTTTGTTTTATGGCTTTTAGCGCGACCTGATTTATGCGTCTAGCCTCACTCTCGCCGCTGTTTTCGAGTTTGACGCTGACGGCAAATCGGCATTTTTTATAAATCTCAAATTTGCCGAAATCCACCTCGATAGTGCCGTTCGTCTCAAAATGCGCCTCGTAGCCCTCGCTAGTCGCAAAATTTAAAAAATCTAGCAAAATTTGATTTTTGTGATGTAGCAGCGGCTCGCCGCCGGTGATTACGATGATAGGCTTTTGGCGCAAGTTTGCGCTCAAATTTTGAATGATTTTTATAAGTTCGTCGGCACGGGTGATTTTTTGATACGAAAAATGTCCCGTAAAAACCGCGCGGATCGTGTCGCAGCCAACTAGCGTTCCGCCGGTTTTGGGCGAGACGGCGCGCACTCCAAAGCCTGCGCAGTTTAGATTGCAGCCCGCAAATCGCAAGAAAATCGCCAAACGGCCGCTGCTTGCGCCTTCGCCTTGTATGCTCAAAAAACTCTCGACTAGGTTTAAACTCAAATTTCGCCTTTTAAATTTTGGTCGATTATAGCAAAATTTGAAGGGTAGTTTTATGGAGTTAGGCGGATTTTACGTTAAATTTGAGCTGGTTTTGATAAAAACGGCGATAAATTTACGGATAAAAATAAAGAGCGGTTAAATTTTGATAAAAGCAGGCCAAACCCACGTCAAATTTGACGTAAATTTAGCCAGAATTTCAGCCGCCCGTTTGGTAAAAGGCGCGGCTTGAGGTCTCGTTTTGAGCGCCGATCGCCCATTTGTTTTCTTTGGGCTTGTTTTGCAACACTTGTCGCAAGATCTCGCTAGCGCCCGCGATATCGCCCTTTCTAACGGCATCTTTTATACTCATCGCATCCTCGAAATATAAGCACGGGATGAGATGTCCCTCGGCCGTGAGGCGTATGCGGTTGCAGCTCTCACAAAAGTCGTGTTTGTGCGGGTCGATGATACCAAAAGTATAGCCATCCTCTAGTCTGTAGATGCTGGCTGGGCCGGTCGGGATCTTTTCGGCCGCTTCAAAGCGATATTTTTTTGCTATAACGTCCAAAATTTCAGCCGATTTCATGCCTTTTAGCTCGCCCGTCGCGTGAATGTTTTCCATGTACTCGATAAAGCGAATTTGACAGCCCATAGAGCGCGCAAACTCTAGCAAAGATACGATCTCGTCGTCATTTACGCCTCTTAGTCCGACGGTGTTTAGCTTGACTTTTAGTCCGGCTTCAAGCGCAGCGTCAAGGCCCGCTAAAACCTCGTGTAGGACGCTTTTTTGCGCGAGAAATTTAGCCTTTTCGGTTTTTAAGCTATCAAGCGACATATTTATGCGCTTTAAGCCCGCGTTTTTTAGTGCTTTTGCGTAGTGTTTGAGCATAAAGCCGTTTGTCGTGATAGCTAGATCAACGTCCGGGCTGTGCTCGTTTATCATCGCGATAAATTTGTCCAAATCCTTGCGCAGTAGCGGTTCGCCGCCCGTGATACGGATCTTTTTTACGCCTTCGTCTAGGCAGACTTTGACAAATAAAAACAGCTCCTCAAAGCTTAGTAAATTTTCTCTCGGTTCCCAGCTAAACGGAGTTTTAGGCATGCAGTATTTGCATCTAAAGTTGCATCTTTGCGTGACCGAAATACGCAGATAATCAACCGTCCGTCCGTGCCCGTCTATTAACATTTTTCCGCCCTTAAATTTTATCAAAACCATTTAATTTTGATTTGGTTAAAAGGCATTATAGGAAGTTAAGCTTTAAATTTTTTTAAAATTCGCTTATGAAAATAATGTTATTTTTTTATATTTCGCGCCCGCGTTTTAACACTAAATCAGCTCTCTCAGTTTTAGCGTCAGCTCGACCTTGCCGACGCCCACGCACAGCTCTTTTGCGATGCTTTCGACGCTTTTGCCTTCGCTATACATCTGCACGATGCGCTTTTCGTCGTCCTCGCCGTTTGGAGCGGAGATCTTGCTAATGCTTTTGGTGCGCTCTTCAAGCGTAAATAGTCTATCTTGTTGCTGGCTTTGGAAGCTATCTATCGAGCTTTCGATGCCTTGGAGCGTATTTATTATCGGAGTTATTTTTTGATTGATTTTTTCATTTAGACGCTGTTCGAGGTTGTTTTCTAGCTGCACTACGTCAAATTCGGCCGGCTCGCTATTTTGATTAAAATTCGCAACCTGTTTTTTTACGGCGTGAAGCTCTTGTATCAGGCTTTCGATAGCTTTTTCGTATCTTGAAAATTTCCTTGCCGCCTCTAAATCTTTTATAAAAACCAGCACGAAAAGCACCGTTAAAATCAGCCCGAAAATGACAAATATTATCAAATCGTTACTCATCGTTCATCTCCTTTAGTTCTCTTATCATAGCGCGCTCTCTGGCCGTCACGTAGCCGTTGTAGTCGCTCTCGTCGCTCTCGTTTATGCGCGTGATTTTGGCGGTTTTTTCATCTAGCGCCTCAAAAAATATCGCCACGTCTCGCTTTGGAAAAATAGGCATAAAAATGCGTCCGTAGTAGCCCGCACCTTGTTTAAATTTAGCCTCTTTTATCCTAAAATTTTCAAAATTTATCCCGTCAAGCACGCTAGATTGAGCAAGCTCGAGCTTTATAAATTTTTCATTTTTTATGTAGGCGTTTAGCTCGTCAAATTTGCGGTGAAGCTCGACAAGTAGCGTCAGTATCACCTGATCGCTTTCCTTCGTGTCGCCCTTTGCTTTGGCTCGCTTCATCCACGCTCCCAGCGGATCGTCCTCGTTGCCGCTTAGTTTGTCGAATTCGCGCAAAAACTCGCTCTCGCGCCCGCCCACTTCCTCAAAAACTATGTCTAAATTTGCCGGAACCAGTCTCATAAGCTAGCCCAAACGAAAACGAAAAAAAGTATGCCCAGATAGCCGTTTAGCGTGAAAAACGCACGGTCGATCTTACTAAAATCTCGCCTAACGATGCGGTGTTCGGCCACTAAGATACCCCCGCAGAGCAAAATGCCCACATATGCCGCCGCGCCAAGCCCTCCCGCCCACGCAAAAAGTAGCCAAAAGATCACGGCCGTGGCGTGAAAGATCGCCGAGATAAACATCGTAGCCTTTTCGCCGTAAACGCTAGGTATGCTAAAAAGCCCGTGCTCGCGGTCAAATTCGATATCTTGAAGCGAATAAAGCAGGTCAAATCCCGCCACCCAAAACATCACGCCAAGGCAGAGTAGCACGCTAAAAAGCGGTATCTCGCCGGTGATCGCTACGGCTCCGGCGATGGGTGCAAGGCCTAGCGAGAGGCCAAGGACGAGATGCGCTAGCTCGCTAAAACGCTTAAAAAGCGAATATCCGCCAAGTACGGCTAGGATCGGAAAACTCAGCCAAAACGCAAGCTCGTTTACGAGATAGGCGACTAGCACGAAGATGGCAGCGTTTGCCGCGATAAAAATTTGCAAATTCGTCCTGCCGATACGTCCGTCGACGCTTGGGCGATTTGCCGTGCGCGGGTTTAGTTTATCGATATCCTCGTCCTTGTAG
>CALBNA010000091.1 GCA_937896205.1 uncultured Campylobacter sp.
CGTGCGCGACTACGCCTACAACCTCACTCAGGCCGAAAAACGCATGTACGACCTAGTTTGGAGTCAGCTCATCTCGATGGATAGCTTCCAGACCAACAACCTAGCCGACAACATCAACCCGTACATCACCGCACCCGAGATCAACGCCTGCCTAGCGCGCCAAGCCTACGAGGAGGCTAATCACTCCAAGTCCTACGCCGTCATGGTCGAGGCCATCTGCGACAACACCGACCTCATCTACGAGATGGAAAAGCACGACGAGGTTTTGCGCGAGAAAAACGACTACATATCAAGCGTTTACGAGGAGCTTGCGGGCGAAGTAACGGACGAAAAGCTACTGCTAGCCATGGTGGCGAATCAAATTTTAGAAGGTATTTATTTTTACAGCGGTTTTACGGCGATCTACGCTCTAGCTCGAGCGGGCAAGATGCTAGGCAGCGCGCAGATGATCCGCTTTATCCAGCGCGACGAGATCACGCATCTGCTACTTTTCCAAAACATGATAAACAGCGTTCGCACCGAGCGTCCCGATCTTTTCACGCCTGAGACCGAGGCTAAAATTTACGACATGTTCGAGCGCGCCGGCGAGCTTGAGATCAAATGGGGCAAATACATCACGCAAAACCAGATCATGGGCTTTACCGACGACATCATCGAGCAATATATCCGCTACCTCATCGACCAGCGCTTAGTCGCCATCGGGTTAAAGCGCCGCTACAACGTCGCCCACCCGATAAAATGGGTCGATGATTTTGCTAAATTTAACGACCAGAAGTCAAATTTCTTTGAAGCAAAAGTGACCAACTATAGCAAAGGAAGCATCAGTTTTGACGACTTTTAGTCCGAATTTATGCCCTATCGTCCTAACTGCGCCTACCTGCCAGCAAAGACAAGACGAACTACTAGAAAAAATCGCCGCCGCACCCAGAAACTCTATCATCTTAGCTAGCGAACTGTGCGTGAGCGGGTATGATTTCGACGGATTTTTTAGCGGGGCAAACCGAGCAATGCTCGGCGGTTCGATCGGCAGTTTCGACGCTATACTTTTTGAGGCGATCCAAGAAGCGCTAAGTCCCGATAAATTCCTTGGGCTAACGCATCTAACGAGCCTAAACCGTGCCAAAGGACTCGCGCAAATTTCAATCACGCAGGCGCAAAAAAACGAAATTTACAACAAATTTATCCTGCTAAACAGCCAAAACGTCTTTTATGCGCAAAATAAATCAAAGCTTTTTCGCCCGAATTTAGAGCACGAAATTTTTGTTGCGGGAGACGAGTCGGCGATAAAGCCGTTTGATTTTAAAGGGCTAAAAATCGGCGTTCTCATTTGCTTTGAGCTTAGATTTGCCCATCTTTGGCAGCAACTAAAGGGCTGCGACGTCATCCTAGTGCCCGCCATGTGGGGCAAGGCGCGCGAGGACGCATATCTTACGCTTTGCAAGGCCTTAGCGCTTGCTAACAGCTGCTACGTCGTAGCCGCAAGTTCGCTTGATTTAGAGTTTTCGGGCGTATTTTTGCCAAGTGGCGAATTTGTGAAAGAGGCTAAATTTGACGCAAATTTGATCCTTGAAACCAAACAAAATTTGGGAATTTTATGACCGCTCTTGAAAAATCAAAATGCACAAACATGGCCGATGAGATCGGCGATATACTCACTCTGACACCCTCGCTTTATAAGGCGCTTTGCGACACTCCGCGTGAGATATTTGCGCCCGTCACGCGCCACGCGTACAGCCTAGACGCCCAGCCAATCGGCGGCAATCAATGGATCAGCTCGCCACTAACGGTCGCCAAAATGACGCTAGCGCTCGAAGCCGAAGATATCGACAACGCCCTAGAGATCGGCTGCGGCAGCGGTTATCAGGCGGCGATTTTATCGCATTTAGCGCACAGGGTTTTTAGCGTCGAGCGCATCGAAAAGCTCGCAAGCGAAGCCAAAAAACGCTTTGAAGCGCTTAAAATCCACAACGTCCACGTGCGATTTGACGACGGAAACGTCGGCTGGAAAAGCTACGCGCCATACGACAGGATCTTGCTTTCGGCGGCGGCGCAGCAGGTACCTCAGACGCTTTTTAATCAGCTAAAAAACGGCGGTATTTTAGTAGCTCCTATCAAAAAAGACGGCAAACAGTTTATCGTCAAATTTACAAAGGACGCTCGCGGCGAGATAACGCAAAAAGCGCTTGATGAGTGCTTATTTGTGCCGCTTTTAGGCGGGATAGAGTAGCGCCGGGCGGCAAATTTGACGCCGTTACTTTACGAGCGCCGCCTTTAAATTTAACTACGCAAACTCGTTTATCACGCAAATTTAGCCATACGTTAAACCTAAAACTGTATAATCATCATACAAATTCTTAGCAAAGGAGCTAAAATGGCAACAGATCGCGAGTTGGTTAATTTCTCAGAGGAGCACGAGCTAAACACGGTGCTAGCAAGACACGGCAAGGCTCAAAGCATCGCAAACCGCGAGGTGCTTTGCGAGCTTGGCAAAGAGTGCAAAGAAAAACTAGGCAAAAGAGTGCTAACGCAAGACGAATTTGACGAGTTTTTAAAGCCCGTTTTAAATCGCTTGGAGAATAAAAGAGCTTAAATTTCGGGGGCTTTCCCCGAAATTTCTATCCAAATTTCCTGCTTTTTAAATACTTCTACTACTCTCTCGTTTTCAAATTTACATCCGCGTCGTTTATAGCCGTCAAATTTAGGCT
>CALBNA010000092.1 GCA_937896205.1 uncultured Campylobacter sp.
CATCGCTTCGCTTAGCTGCTGCGCCGCCGTATCGGCGTAGATAAACGCGCCTTCGGGGTCGCAGTTAAAAAGATTTGAGTAGCACTCGGAGTCATTTAAATCAATCGGGTTGGGTATAATCACGTCTGTCGCCTCAAACAGCCCGTAGCCGTTTTCTACGCTAAATTTAACCGCGCTCAAAAACGCGGGCAAATTTTGCGCGTAAAAGTCATCTACTTTTTGTTTTATATTTTCATCGGCGTTGTAGTCCTGCCAAAATTTGACCAAATTTGCCGCGCTTATAAATGCGCCAGACGAGTAGTTTCCGTCAAATTTGCCTGTAAATTTTGCTTTTATCTCGGGCGGTATGACGCCGCTTATATCGCTTAGATACTGCTTAAATTCGCCGTGTTCGTCCGCCAAAAAGCAAAATGCCGTGCCGCGAGTGTAGAAGTATTTTCTAAAAAATCCTTGCACGGTAGCAAGTATGTAGCCGTAACCCGTCGAAAAGCTCTCGTCATCTTTGGTTTCAAGCGCGATTTTTAGGGTATCGATGTATTTTTGCGCGTAAAAATCCTGCATGCCGTACTCTTTTGCAAGCCTCTGGGCGACCGACCAGTCGCCCTCGCGCGCGCTTTTTAACGCGTCAAAATACCACTGCTTTATCTCATTTTCGTTGATCGGATGATAACTCACATCATAGCCCATTTTGGCTCCTTTTTTGGTAGGTTTTTTCTAAATTTACAAAGGATTCGGCCGATTTACGCGTATAAAATCGACCCCAAACGAATCATATTCGAGCCGCATTTTATCGCTAACTCAAAGTCGCCGCTCATGCCCATCGAGCAAATTTGCGCGCCGTGGGGTTGCAAATTTTCGTAAATTTTACGCGTCGTCTCAAAGCTTTTTTTCACAACCTTCTCGTCCTCTACGTGCGCGCCGATACTCATCACGCCGACTGGTTTTAAAAATTTACACTCCTGCACGATTTGTAAAAACGCATCCTGGGCAGCTTCGGGCGAGATACCTTGTTTCGTGTCTTCGCGCGCGGAGTTTATCTGCAGCAGGCAAGGCAGCTCGCAGCTAAGTCTTTTATCCACCGCAAGCGCGGCCTCTACGCTCTCGCAGCTTTGCCAAAGAGCGGGTTTGAGCGCTATGAGATGATTTATTTTGTTGCTTTGAAGTCGCCCGATGAAGTGCCACTCGATCGGCAAATTGCTTAAAATTTCGCTCTTATTTTTGAGCTCTTGCACGCGGTTTTCGCCAAAGCTCGTTTGCCCTTGCCTAAAAAGCTCCAAAACCTCTTTAGTCGTTACATTTTTGCTCACGGCGATTAGCTTTACCGCTTCGCCCGTGCGTGCATTTTCGATGCGTTCTAAAATTTGCGCGAGTTTCATTGTCCCGCTCCGCTTAGGCGCATCACGTCGTTAAAGGTCGCAAACGCCATCAGGCAGAGCAAAAACGCCCAGCCGCAGTAGGTGAGGCCGATATAGACTTTTTCGTTCACCTCGCGGCGGAAAATAAGCTCGTAAAGGTTGAAAAATATATGTCCGCCGTCAAGCGCCGGGATAGGCAGCAGGTTTAGCACGCCTAAATTTACGGATATGAGCGCTGCGATGATGAGTAGGGTCGAGACGCCGATGCCTGCGGCCTTTGAGGTGATGTCGGTGATCTGGATGATGCCGCCCATCTCTTTTAGCGGCACGACGCCAACGATCAGCTTTTCAAGCCCAGTAAATATGAGCTTTGAGGCGTTTACGGTCTCAACGAGCGCAAATTTGAGCGAGCTAAAGCCGGTGTTTCGTATCGTGACGGCCTCGCCTGAAGGCGAAATGCCGATGAGCGGCACTCTGATGCTCTCGCGCCAGATAGTTTTTTTCTCGCCGAGCTTTGGCGTGAGCTGTAGGCTCAGTCGCTCGCCGCCGCGCATGATTTCTAAGCTTAGAGGTGCTGCGGTTACCTGCTTTGAGATGTCGTCCCACTCGCGGATCTGCTTGCCGTCGATCGATAAAATTTCATCGTTTAGCATTAACCCTGCGCTTGCAGCGGCGGAATTTGGCGAGATTTTGCCGACCTTCGGCGCTAGCTTTTCGACCTGTCTCTTATACACATCTGACGCTGC
>CALBNA010000093.1 GCA_937896205.1 uncultured Campylobacter sp.
AGATCTAGTACGGTCTCGTGGGCTCGGAGATGTGTATAAGAGACAGGCGCAGCACGGCATTATCCTCGCGCAGCAGTAGCCTGTACTCGGCGCGGGAGGTAAACATGCGGTAGGGCTCCTTCGTGCCCTTAGTTACTAGATCGTCGATGAGAACGCCGATATAGGCCTCGTCGCGGCGCAGCACGAACGGCTCTTTGCCATCAAGCGCAAGCGCTGCGTTTATGCCGGCCATCAGCCCTTGCGCGCCCGCTTCCTCGTAGCCGGTGGTGCCGTTGATCTGGCCTGCGAGATAGAGTCCGCGCGCCTTTTTGGTCTCTAGCGTGTGTTTTAGCTCGGTGGGCTGGACGTAGTCGTACTCGATCGCGTAGCCGTGGCGCACGATGCGAGCGTTTTCAAAGCCCTTGACCGAGCGTAGCATCGTGACCTGCACTTCATACGGCAAGCTCGTAGAAAAGCCGTTGATATAGTACTCCGTCGCCTCTAGCGTCTGCGGCTCGACGAAAAGATGATGTCTGTCACGGTCGCCGAATCTATTTATCTTATCCTCGATACTCGGGCAGTAGCGCGGTCCCACGCCCTCTATCTGGCCCGTAAATAGCGGCGCTTTGTCAAAATTTGAACGGATGATGTCGTGCGTAGTCTCGTTTGTGTAGGCGATGTAGCAGGGCAGCTGCGTAGGCGCGAAGTCTCTCGTGCGGAAGCTAAACGGGCTTGGATCCTCGTCGCCGCCTTGGATCTCGAGCACGCTAAAGTCGATGCTTTTAGCGTCCACGCGCGGGCAGGTGCCGGTCTTTAGCCGGCCGACTTCTAGGCCTAGTTCGCGCAGGCTATCGCTTAGATTTTTAGCGCTTAGCTCGCCCACGCGGCCGGCTTCTAGTTTGTTAAATCCGACGTGAATTAGCCCGTTTAAAAACGTACCCGTCGTGATGATGAGTTTGCCGGTTTTATACTCGTTGCCTAGGTGGGTTTTTACGCCCGTGATTTCGCCGTTTCGGCTTAAAATTTGAGTCGCGATCTCTTGGCTGATTTCGAGATTTGGCGTATTTAGCAGTAAATTTCGCATATAGACGCGGTAGCGGTCCATGTCGATCTGAGCACGGCTGCCTCGCACCGCCGGGCCCTTGCTCTCGTTTAGCACGCGAAACTGTATGCCCACGGCATCGGTCGTTAGCCCCATTTGTCCGCCCAGCGCGTCGATCTCTTTTACGAGGTGGCCTTTTGCTAGGCCCCCTATTGCGGGGTTGCAGCTGGCTGCGCCGATCTGCTCGGCTAGGATGGTGATTAGCAGCGTTTTTTTGCCCATTCTTGCGGCGGCGAGGCTGGCTTCGATGCCTGCGTGACCGCCTCCGACGACGATAATATCATAGTTCATATTCAAATTTTCCTTGTCCTTAAAATTCGCGATTTTATCAAAAAACAGATAAAATATACAAAAATTTAAGAAAAGACGGCGAGGAAAATTATCTTAAATTTGACTCTCTATGAGCCGGTGTGCGCAGTTTGGCGATTTGGTTTAAATTTATTTATAGCAATCTTTACAGAGTATTTTTTGAGAGATCGGGCGGAAATTTAACCCCGCGTTAAAGTCAAATTTCCTTTGCGATTTTGTTCATTTTAGCAAAGATTTGCGCTCGTTCAGCGTCTTTTAGATTACCCATCTCTAGCTTCGTCATCATCTGCATAAAATCAAATTTCTTAAACATTTTTGCGGCTTCTTTGGCTTCGCGTTCTAGTTTGGCATAGATTTGCGCTTCGTTTTCGTCGCGAGCTAAATTTCGTAAAAACGAGCCGGCCTCGCCGCCGTGAAATTTATCCGCACCGATTTTGTCTGCCGCGTCGCTTAAATTTGTGTTTTCGTTAAATTTATCTAGCATCTGGGCAAAATCCGTCATATTTGCCGCCGCGAGCGTAGAGCCTCCTAAAAATTTATCGCCTTTTTGACCTTGAGCTACGCGGTTTGCCAAGGTCTTTAAAAACTCGTTTGAAGTGCCGTTTTTGATCTGCATTTTTATCCTTTTTATATTACTAACGGTGAGTTCTAGCAAAAAGTATTCCGTCAAATTTTTAAAGGCTGAGATTAAATTTTGCCTTAAGCTTTCCGAGGCATTATAGGACTAAAACACTCCTTTTAGTGCATTAGATAGTCTATGCGTAATATTTTTATATTCGTATAAGTTTAAAATGGTGCCTATTTTACAGCAAATTTAAAGATAAGCTTAAAAATAAATAATTCATAAAAATTAATCTAAAAAATACAAAATTCGTCAGCCAAATGACGGAAATAAATTTTTAAAAGTAATACAATTAGCTCAAGATTTAAGAGAAATCAAGAATCGTAAAACAAGTAGAAAGGAGAATTTATGAAACAACATAAATTTGTGATCGCCGATTACAAACGTTGTATCGGTTGCGCTACTTGCATGGCGGCCTGTTTTCGTAGCGCTTATGAGCGCGGTAAGCTTTCAAAAGCTAGACTAACAGTGCTCCGTCAAGCAAAAGGCGTCATGCCGACGCAGTGTCGCCAGTGCGATGACGGTCCTTGCGCGAACGTATGTCCTACCGGGGCACTCAGGTTTGACGATAACTGCATCGAGCTGCATGAGGAGATCTGCATAGGTTGCAAACTCTGCACGATCGCTTGCCCTTACGGCGCGATAAGCTCGAGCGCGGAGCTCATGCCGTCCGTTAACTACGCGGTAGAGCCGAAGTACTACCTCGAGATCGAGAGCCAAGCGGGCGCAAAAAACACCGCGATCAAATGCGATATGTGTTTCGGACGCGAAAACGGCCCTGCGTGCGTCGAGGTTTGTCCGACTAGCGCTATCATCATGGTCGATCCGCTACACAGCCATCACAAGCTTGGCAACAGGATCGAGCAGGAGGCTGCGCAGGATTTCGTAAATAAAATTTTACGCGGAAGCGGAAATTTAAAAGAACCTCACGTTTTAGCCGATATCGGCGCTCAGGACGTGGACGGCGAGGGCGACGTCATCGTCATCAAGGAGCTTGACAAAACTCCTAGCGAGCAAGCAAGAGAGCAAGCGGCGTCAAATTCGCGCGCTATGAAGGACGAAAATAGCGGCGCACAAGGGGGTGCGAGATGGTAGGCGTTTATCTACTTTTCTTAGTTAGTGCCGCCGTTAGCATCCTGCTCTACGGCGCGCAAAAATCAGCCGTCAAAATCGGCTTTGGATTAAGCGCGATCAGCTGTTTTTACGCGCTTTGCTACTTCGTGGCCAATATGGGCGTTACGCAGGGCTTCGCTCTAGGCGGAGACTTTTTATATGCGCCTAAATTTGAGCTAACTCCGCTTGGAAATTTCTTTAGCTTCGTAGTCGTCTTTATCGGCTTTGCCAGCAGCGTCTACGGTATGAGCTACGCGGAGGAATACATCAAAAAAGCAAACGTCGGCGTTTTCGCCTGTTTGTTTAACCTTTTTATCCTTTCGATGCTTCTAGTCATCAGCGCAAATAACGTATTTTGCTTCGTCGTTTTGTGGGAGCTTATGACGCTTATTTCGTCTTTCCTTATCCTCGTAAACGACGGCAAAGGCACGCTAAAAGCGGTGATGGTATATCTAGGTATCGCTCAGGTCGGTGCGTTTTGTATCACGTGCGGACTGCTAATAATGGCTCACTATGCCGGTAGCGCCGAGTTTAGTAAATTTGCCCATCTAAATATGCCGACTGCGGCTAGCGTCGTGGTGTTTATACTATTCCTAGTAGGATTTGGTAGTAAAGCGGGTATGTGGCCGTTTCACGTATGGCTACCGATGGCTCACCCGGCCGCTCCTTCAAACGTCTCTGCTCTAATGAGCGGCGTAATGATAAAGGTTGCGTTATTTACTCTAGTTAAATTTACGCTTTTCTTGCCTTTAAGCATTTACTTTGGTTTGACGGTTTTGATTTTGGGTGCCGCTAGTTCGCTTTTCGGCGTTCTTTACGCTCTTTGCCAGCACGACTACAAAGCGCTTCTTGCCTATCACTCGGTTGAAAATATCGGCATCATCTTGCTCGGTCTTGGCACAGGTTTATACGGTCTAGCTGCGGGAAATAACACTCTTGCCGCGATCGGATTTTTAGCGGGATGCTATCACGTGGTTAACCACGCGATATTTAAAGGACTACTATTCCTTTGCGCGGGTTCGGTTTTGCACGCTACGCACACTCGCGATATGGACGTGCTAGGCGGCTTAGCTAAAAAGATGCCTTGGACGTCTGTGGGTATGTTTATCGGTATTATGGGTATCGCAGCGCTTCCTCCGGTTAACGGCTTCGTATCAGAGTGGTTTACATATCAAGGCATGCTTCAAGGCGCGCTAGAGCACGGCATCTTTACTAGATACGCCTTTACTCTTTCAGTCGTTGCGCTAGCCCTTACGGGCGTACTAGTCGGCATGCACCTTAAGCTTTACGCCGTAATCTTTGCGGGAACTCCAAGAGATCAGAAAATTTGGGAAAACGCAAAAGAAAGCCCGATATTTATGGTGCTTGGCATGATCGTGCTAATGATCGGCTGTATAGGCTTTGGTATAGGAGCTAACGTAGTCGTCGGCTACATCCAAACGGCCGTAAATTCCATAGGCGGCGCAGGCGGTTACGTAGCTAGCCACGGTATAAATTTGACATCAAATTTAGGCAGTATCGTCTCAACTCCGCTAATCGCCATCATCTTATGTTCTACTATGGTTTTGCCTTTTGCGATTTTAGCATTTATGAAAGCAAACCGCGAGAAACCTCGCGAGACCGATCCTTGGGCTTGCGGATTTAAGTACAGCTCTCGCATGCAAATGACGGGCGGCCCTTTTACGGGCGATCTAAGGCGCATAATGAATTGGCTGTTTAAAGGCGAGAGAAAAGTCGTGACTAAAGGCTATTTTAACCCGGTCGAGTATCACAACCATCCAAAAGATATCTGGTGGGGGCTATTTTACGAGCCGGTGATTAAATTTACCGAAAAGGTCGCTGAAAAAATAGGCATAATGCAAAGCGGCTACACCAACGTTTACGCGCTATATATCCTTGTATATCTTTGCGCGATACTAGCGGTTAGCTACTTTTTGATATAGGGGGCGTGAGATGGAAATTTTACAGACTATACTTTTGATGATATTTCAAGTAGTCGTCATCGTCTTGGTTGCGCCCTTGTTTGACGGTATGGCTAGGAAACTAAGAGCCAAACTGCAATCAAAACAAGGTAGCGATTTCTTCCAGACGTATCGCGATATCATAAAGCTTTTTAGACGCGGTAGAACCGTGCCTGAGTGCTCTCACTGGGTATTTAGATGGGCGCCGTTTTTCCTATTTGCCACTTCGGCAGCGATACTAGCGGCTATTCCTATTACTTATAGCAAGAGCACGATTTTCGGAGCATACTCCGATATTTTCGTGATTCTTTACCTAGGCGCGCTACTTCGCTTTGTTTTCGGCGCTGCGTCTATGGATAGCGGCAACCCGTTTGCGGCTACCGGCGGCGGACGCGAGCAGATGCTAGCCGTCTACGTAGAGCCGGTGATGATAATGTGCCTAATCGTCGTTATGCTTGCAGCCGGAACATCAAATTTAGTAGAAATCCAATCAATGGTAAAAAGCGGACAGATCGGATATCAAATCCCAAGCTTTGCGGTTGCTTCGATCGCGTTTTTGTGGTGCATATACGTTGAAACGGGCAGAAAGCCTTTTGACCTCGCAGAAGCCGAGCAAGAGTTGCAAGAAGGCTTGCTAGGCGAATACGCCGGCTCTGACCTAGGCCTAGTCCAAGCTTCGCTTATCTTAAAACAATTTGCGATGATCGGGCTTTTCCTTTCGATTTTCGAGCCGTGGAATTTTAGCAATCCGTTTTTAGCGGTGATAATTTTCGTCTTAAAAACGGGAGTGTTTTACGTAGCGGCCGTGTTTATAGATAACTTCGGACCTAGATTCCAGATGACTTCGAGCTTACGTAAAAACGCTCTGGCTGCTCTAGCTATATCTTTTGCGGCTTTGACGCTTTACGTCGTGGGGGTGTGAGATGAATATTTTAGATACTTTGGCTATCTGTATGATGGTAACGTCTTTGGCGGTTTTCGGGCTAAGAAGCCTAAAGCTATCCGTCATAGTTTACGGAGTTCAAACGCTACTATTAGTCGGGATATTTTTTACGTTGTCGTCTAAATTTAACGCCGAGCAACTATCCACGTGGGCGGTCGTGGCGTTTTTTACGAAGGTTTTATTCGTGCCTGCGATCTTGCTTTGGCTTATTAAAAATCTTGGCGTCGTGCACGAAGACGAGCCTGTGGGCGGCTTTTTCGTGAGCCCCGTTATAGCGATGGGTTTTAGTTTGGCTTTGGCGATGAGTATTAATCCGATATTTTTGGAGTTTTCGCTTATTAAAGAAAAGATAATGCTACTAGCGGCGGTTTGCGTATTTATGATGGGGGTTTTTGGCTTTATGCTTAGAAACTCGTTTATCAAGCAAATTTTAGCTTATTGCCTTTTTGAAAACGGCATACATCTAAGCCTAGCGCTTATGGCTTACAACTCAAACGAGCTTGTCGAGCTTGGAATTTTAACCGATGCGATTTTTGCCGTTATCATTATGAGCGTTTTAGCGATTAGATTTTATAAAGCATACGGCAGCCTTGATACGTCTAAGGCTACGAATTTAAGGGGATAGAGATGGATAGTTTAACTTTGATATTAATTTTACCGCTTCTTGGAGCGATACTGCTATTTTTCTCTCCGAAAAATTACGCTTTTTTGAGTTTGCTTCACGTAGCCATTAGCGCAGTTACGTCTTTAGCCTTGCTATTTAACGTAAGCAAGGTTTTAACCGGTGGTACGTTTTACGCGCACGATAAATTTTTGTTTCTAGACAGCCTTGGCTGCGTATTTTTGATACTTATCGCGGTTACCGGCTTACTCGTAAATTTATACGCGACCCACTATATGAGATGGGAGCTTGAAGAGGGACATATAAATTTAAGCGCGCTTAAGAAATACTATGCGCTTAGCCACGTGTTTATATTTACGATGAGCTTAAGCGTCATCTGTAACAACGTCGCGTTTATGTGGGCTGCGATTGAGGCTACTACGCTTTCATCGGTGTTTCTAGTAGCGATCTTAAAAGATCAAAAATCAACCGAGAGCGGCTATAAATACATAGTTCTTTGCTCTATCGGCCTAGCGTTTGCGCTTTATGCGACCGTGCTTCTTTACTCTGCGACCTTTGCGGAGACAAAAGACGGCGAGGCTGCGATGCTATGGACCGGCATAATGGCAAATGCTAAAAATTTAAGCCCCGACGTTGCAAAGCTAATCTTTGTCTTTGCGCTTATCGGATTTGGCACCAAAGCCGGCCTCGCTCCTACGCACACCTGGCTTCCCGATGTTCACGCCCAAGGCCCAGCCCCGATTTCGGCTCTGCTTTCAGGCGTTTTGCTAAAGTGCGCGATGCTAGCTTTATTTAGATATTACGCTATCGCTGCTCAAGCTACGGGCATGGAGTTCGTTCAAAGCGTGATGATAATCTCAGGCCTTATTACGTTGTTCGTCGGCGGTATATTCCTGATTAGACAACACGACGTAAAAAGAATGTTTGCCTACCACTCTATCGTGCATATGGGCGTTATCGCCTTTGCTCTTGGCGTGGGCGGACCTTTCGGGCTATTTGCGGCGATTTTCCACTGCCTAGCTCACAGTTTTACAAAAGCTCTTGCATTTTGCTCAACCGGCAACATCGCTAGAATTTACGGTCACAAAGATATGAGCAAAATGGGCGGTATGATAAAGATAGCTCCCGTAACTACGATGATGTTTGGCGCAGCGGTTTGCTCGCTGGTAGGCGTCCCTGCGTTTGCGATATTCGTCAGCGAATATAACGTATTCGTCGGCGCCGTAAATAGCGGTCAATATTTTAGCGTCGCTTTATTTGCGATAGCTCTTGCGATCATCTTTATCGCGGACTTCTCGCACTTTAACTTAGCAAGTTTTGGCGAACCTAAAGGCGCGGTCGTTCATAATAAAGAGATGAGTATATTAGAAAATTTACCGCTTATCCTGCTTTGCGCTTTGATTATAATCTTTGGCGTTTGGCACGTGGATAACTTTTATACGCTGGTTGAAAACGGCGTTAAGATAATAACTGGAGAACTATTATGAGAGGCGATAAATTCGTTGAAATTTTAAAAACAAAGGTAAAGGTTTTAGAAGTAACCCGCCAAGCCGACGACCAAATCACGGTTTTGGTCGATAGAAACGACCTTCCGCTTGCGGTTAAGACCCTTTACTACGATATCGGCGGTTTCATCTCTACGATGATACCTAGCGACGAGAGGGCTATAAACGGCTGTTTTGCGCTTTACTACGCTTTATCTATGGAGGGCGGCAAGATGACGGAAGAAGACGACTTCGCCGCCGAGGATAAGTGCTTTATCACCGTTAAAACGCTAATTCCCGGCGTCGATCCGACTTTTCCGTCCGTTACGCCGCTAGTGCCTGCTTGCGTTTGGTACGAAAGAGAAGCCTACGATATGTTCGGCCTAGTAGCCGAGGGCTTGCCCGATAAGCGTAGATTGGTGTTAAGCGACGATTGGCCCGACGGCCTTTATCCGCTTAGAAAAGACGCGATGGACTACCGCTACCGCCCCGATCCCGTCGCTCACCAAGATGAGCCCGACACCGAGTTTTTATTTCCAAAAGGCGATAGCGTCATCGACGTACCGCTTGGGCCTTTGCACGTAACCAGCGACGAACCGGGACACTTTAGGTTATTTTGCGACGGCGACGAGATCATAGATGCGGACTACCGCCTCTTTTATCAGCACCGCGGTATGGAAAAGCTAGCCGAAAACAGAATGAACTACGATCAGATGGGCTACCTTGCAGAGCGCGTCTGCGGAATTTGCGGCTACGCTCACGCGATTGCGTGTATAGAAGCGGCAGAAAAGGCTATCAGGCTTGAAGTTCCGCTAAGAGCGCAGGCTATCCGCGTGATTTGCCTTGAGATCGAGCGCCTTCACAGTCATCTTTTAAACATCGGTCTAGCTTGCGAGGTAACTGGTAACTATAACGCCTTTATGCATATCTTTAGGGTGCGCGAGTACTCTATGGAGTTAGCTCAACTCGTAACAGGCGGCCGCAAAACATACGGCAACGTCATCATGGGCGGACTTCGCCGCGATATGACCGATAACGAGATAAAAAAGGGCATCGAGATGATAAACAAGCTCGACGTTCAAATTTCTGAAATTTGGGACGCGGTTATGGACGACAAACGCCAAATCGCGCGCTGGAAAGGCGTGGGCGTGCTAGATAAGCAAGTAGCAAGAGACTTTAGTCCCGTAGGTCCTAATATGCGAGGCTCGGGTCTAAAGCGCGACAACCGCTACGACCACCCTTACGATTTCTTTAAAAATATCGAATTTAAAGTCTACGTAGAGCACGGCGGAGACGTATTTAGCCGCGAAGTCGTGAGATATAACGAGCTAAAAGAGTCCATACATATCATCAGGCAGTGTTTGGAGCTAATGCCTCAAACGCCGATATCAATCGATCCAAAAACGATGATAAAGCCTGAAAATTTCGCCCTTGGACACGTAGAAGCTCCTCGCGGCGAAAACGTCCACTGGATCATGCAAGGCAGCGCGCAAAAGGTTTTCCGCTGGAGATGCCGCGCGGCTACTTATAACAACTGGCCTAGCCTTCGCTATCAGTTCCGTGGAAACAACATTTCAGACGCGGCGCTCATCGTTTGCTCGCTAGATCCGTGCTACTCTTGCACCGACCGCGTTACCGTAGTGGACGTAAATACCAAAAAGAGCAAAATTTTAACCGAAAAAGACCTTAAGAAATTTTGCCAAACGGGCAAAATTAGCAAAAAGGATTTAAGATGATGAAGTTATTTGACGTAACCGAAAAATACGGAAAGGCGACCTACGCCTATCCGTTTGAGCCTTATAAGGTGCCCGAAAATTTCCGCGGGCAGCCGTTTTACACCTACGAGCTTTGCATAGGCTGCGCGGCGTGCGGCGTAGCATGCCCTAGCAACGCCATAGAGCTAAAGATGAATGAAAAACAAGACAAGCTCGTGTGGCAGTTTGACTGCGGACGATGCATATTTTGTGGACGCTGCGACGAGGTTTGTCCAACGGGCGGCGTACGTCTAAGCCAGGGTTTCGAGCTTGCGGTTAAATTCGACAAAAGCGCGCTAATACAGCGCGGCGAACTAGAGATGCAAAAGTGCAAATGCTGCGGCAAACCATATACGCCGGTTCGCCTTATAAACTATACTTTTTCAAAGCTTAGTACGGCAAATTTGCTCCCGGGCAGGCTAGAGGAAGCTAAAGACTATCTATATATCTGCCCGGAGTGCAAAAAAGCCCAAGCCGTAGAGCGCATAACTAAAGACGTAGAGGAGGGGATAAAATGAGCCTTTATCAAGTTCCCGAAAATATAAAAACGGCAAATGACCTAACCGCAAAGTTAGAACATCTAAAAAATATCAAACGAAGCTTTAGCGTCTACCGCATCGACTGCGGTAGCTGCAACGGCTGCGAGATAGAAATTTTCGCCGCTATTACGCCGATGTGGGATCCGGAGCGCTTTGGATTTAAGCTAGTAGCCAACCCTCGCCACGCAGACATTTTGCTCTGCACCGGCCCGGTTACGCGCCAGATGTATTATCCGCTGCTTCGCGCTTACGAGGCCGCACCCGATCCTAAGATCGTGGTGGCCTTTGGCGCATGCGGCAGTACTGGCGGTATCTTTTATGACGCTTATAGCGTTTGGGGCGGTATAGATAAGATTATCCCCGTAGACGTCTATATCCCGGGCTGTCCTCCGCATCCTGCTAGCGTCATATACGGCCTTGGCATGGCTCTTGGCATCATAGATCAAAAGCTACAAAAAAGAAGCTTCGAACAAGACGACTGCAAAGCTCCCGCCGTAAAAGAGTCTATCATAGGCGATATACTTTTCGAGCGCGATTTGGAAGCCGAGGCAAAGAGACTAATGAGCTATATCTTCGGCAGGACGCTGTTTGCCAAGTATATGGACGCGGCCAAAACTTCTCCTGATATCCACGACGTAGCGGCTACTAAAAAAGCGATGCTAGAGGCTATCCATAAAGAAGAAGACCCTAGATATGCCGAGTGTATGGGCTGTCTCTTATACACATCTCCGAGCCCACGAGACCGTACTAGATCTCGT
>CALBNA010000094.1 GCA_937896205.1 uncultured Campylobacter sp.
CTTTTTCAGGCATCTCGAGATTTCTACTGACAGCAAAAATTTCAAGATAAATCGCCTCGATCGCAGCTTTATTTAAAAATGCAAAGTCCTGCCCCTCGAGGCGGTTTAGGATCGCTCTTTCGCGCTCGGGGCGGTAGATCGCGCTGCCGCTGGTTTGCTTTAGCTCGCCGATCTTTCGCACGAAATTCATGCGCTCGTTTAGGCGTCTTAGCACCTCGTCGTCGATCTTATCTATCTCGCTTCTAAGGTCGTTTATGTTTTGCATTTTCGCTCCCTAGCCTAGAAATTCGCGCTCCAGCGCCACGACGTCCTCAAAGCTCTCGCGGCGTCTTATCAAAAAGTCCTCGCCGCCTTTTACCGCGACCTCCGCGGCGCGTCCGCGAGTGTTGTAGTTGCTGCTCATCGCAAAGCCGTATGCACCGGCTGATTTGATGACGACGAGATCGCCTGCGTTTAACGGCGGTAAATTTCGGTCTTTTGCGAGGAAATCTCCGCTCTCGCAGATCGGCCCGACCACGTCGCAAGGGGTAAATTTGAGCTCTTCAAGCTGCTCTTTTTTGCACTCGCAAAGAGTCTTGCTGCCGCTAAGAGCGAAAATTTTATGCCTAGCCTGATAAAGACTCGGGCGGATAAGGTCGTTCATCGCGCCGTCCACGACGACAAAGCGCTTTTCTTTATTAAATTTCTCGTAAAGCACACTAGTTATAAAATATCCCGCGTTACCGACGATGAAGCGCCCCGGCTCGCAGACTACAGTGACATCCAGTCCGCTTAAATTTGCCAAAATGCCCTGCGCGTATTCGTATAGATCAGGCTCGCTCTCGTCGCCGTAAACGATACCTATGCCGCCGCCGACGTCAAAAAATTTGATGTCGATTTGCGCCGCCTTTAGCTCGCGAGTCAAATTTGCCACGATCATTGCCGCTTCGATAACGGGCTTGATGTCGGTTAGCTGCGAGCCGATGTGGCTGTGGATGCCAACAGGCTCTAGATGCGGCGAGTTTTTAGCGTGCAGATACATTTTTTTGGCCGTTTGCAGATCTACTCCGAATTTATTTTCGTTTAGTCCGGTCGAGATATAAGGATGCGTCTTGGCATCGATATCGGGATTTACGCGGATACTGATGCGAGCGGACTTTCCGAGCTGCTTTGCGATCGTTTCCAGGCGGTTCATCTCAGCTTCGCTTTCTAAATTTATCATCAAGATTTCATTTTCCAGCGCAAATTTGAGCTCGTCGTCGCGCTTGCCCACGCCGCTTAGGATGATCTGATAGCTTTTAGCTCCGGCTAGCAACGCGCGCCTAACTTCACCCACGCTCACGCAGTCAAACCCGGCTCCAAGCCCGGCTAAAAATTTTAAAACGCTTAAATTTGAGTTTGCCTTAACGGCGTAGCATACGAGAGATTTTCTAGCGTGAAACGAGTTTTTTAGCGCTTCATAGCGGTGTGCCATGTAGTCAAAATCGTAAACGTAAAGAGGGGTGCCGTATTTTTGCGCCAAATTCGTAAAATCCATAACCGACCTTGTTTAAAAATAGTTAGATTTTACAGAAATTTTGCCTAAATCTCTCTTAACGACTCCCAAAACGCAGATAAAAAGCGTAAGCACCGAGTAAAATAATCGGTAAAAGCACGCCGACCTCGGGCGAGACGACGCCGTTTCTAGCAAACCTCATCATCACAAAAAGCGCACCCCAGACGCAAAGCGAGGCAATCGTAAAGATAAAGCTTTTTAAGGCGAGATTAAAAAATCGTCCGGTAATCGGCAAAAAATAGTAAATAATGAGCACCATAAACGGCGCAAAAAAAGGCGCAAAAGCGAGGTTATAAAGCGTAGTTTTGGTCGAATTTAGCCCGATACCCTCGTCCTTAAACGCCAAAATATAATCCACTGCATCAGGAATCGTGATCGCCGAGCTCTCCGCCGACGCGCTTTCTATCGTTTTTGGTTTAAAATTTTCAAGCGTTTTTAGCTCGCTTGGCGTTTTGATATCGAGTCCCTTTTCGCCAAGCTTAATATTTTGCGGCAAATTTACGATTTTAGCATTTTTTAAAAGCCACGCATCGTCTATAAACTTCCCGCTTTCGCCGAAGGTAGCGCTGCGCAAGTTGTTGCTGTCTATGTCAAATATTCGCACGTCTTTTGCCTCACCACTAATAGGATTTAGGCTATCCACATAGACAAATTTGCCTTCGAATTTTAAGAAAATATCCGAACTCGTACGCGATAAATTCGAGAGTTTCACGATGTTTCGCCCGTACTCGTAGGCGTAGGCAAAAGGTGTGAAATTTAGCCCGACGTAAATAAACGTGATGGCAAGCGCGATGTAAAAAGGCGGCTTGATCAGGCGATTTTTATCGATACCGAGCGCATAAAAACTAACTAGCTCGTTACTGCGGATCATGCTAAATTTGCTAGTTATGAGAGCAAAAATGAGCGCGAGCGGCAGGACGTAGTTTACCGCCGTGAGCGAGGTAAGGCCAAAATAAAGCAGCTTTAGGTTCGCGCTTGCGGGCATGTCTTTTAGGTTGGTTAGGATATCTATACCGACGTAAAAAAGCGTGAGCGCGACGAATAAAATCATGAAATATTTAAAATAAAGCCAGCCGACGTAACGCGCGTAAAGGTTCATTTATGGCCTTTTAAATCAAATTTTGCGTACGCGGGGCATCGGACAAGATCGAAGCTCTCAAAAGTACTAAATTTAAACAGCTCTGTTTTTCGCGTGAAATTTAATAAATATAAGACTCTAGATAAAAGACAAGCCTGCGAAAAAACAGCATTTTTCGTAAATTTTATAAATTTGCTAGTAAAATTTTTAAGTAAATTTATAAAATTTGCTGTAAAGAAAATTAGGAGCAAGGCTTTAAATTTGGACTCTAAATTTAACCGATTTTCGAGCGCTTTAAAAAGCCGCAAAATTTGAGAAACCGCAAAAGTCGCAAATACCAAATTTAACCCTCTCACAAAATACCTTTTTTGGTTGAGAATTTTTGCGAAACGGCGTCGATATCAGTTTTTATAAGCTCATTTAGCGCGTTTTCACAGTAGTCCAAAATTTTTTCCAGCCCCTCTTTTTCCTCTGCGTTAAATTCGCCAAGTACGTGGCCGGTTACCGCACTTTCGCCTTTATGCGCGCTTCTACCGATACCGATACGCACGCGCTCGTAGTCTGCACCCATTAACGCGTCGATTGATTTTAGCCCGTTATGCCCGCCGTTTCCGCCGCCCTTTTTAAATTTAACAACGCCGAAATTTAGATCAAGGTCATCATGAATCACGATAATGCGCTCAGGCTTGTAAAAATCTGCGACGGCTTTTACGCTTCGTCCGCTTAGGTTCATAAAAGTTGTCGGTTTTAAAAAAAGTAAATTTTGAAATTTGAACAGCTCGCCTTGAAATTTGGCCGAGCTTACATCCGTAAAATTTGAGTTTTTGAGTCTATCTATCAGCATAAAGCCGACGTTGTGTCTTGTTTTGGAGTACTCTGGACCGGGATTCCCCAGTCCAACTATGAGTATCAAGGCTAGCCTTATTTAGCTTTTATTACGCCTAGAACCGCTACGCGGTCAGCATCGATCATAGTAACGCCCGCAGGAACGGTTATATCGCGCACCAGAACAGTGTCGTCTATATCAAGACCGCTAACGTCTATGTCGAATGAATTCGGCAAATTTTCAGCCGTGCATTTTACGGCTAAGCGTCTTTTTGAGACGATCAAAACGCCTTTATTTTTTAGACCCACAGGAGTTCCATAAGGTTTAACCGGAATCATATACTTTGAGACGACGCCTGGAAGCGCAACCTTTAAATCAACGTGTTTTAGCGCGTTTGTAACAGGGTCTTTTTGGTATTCGACTACTACGACTTTCAAGGTTTTTCCGCCCACTTTTACGTCAAACGCAAGGCTCTCTTTTTTGCGAACCTCTTTTATAAAATCATTAATTTTAAAAGCGGCCTGCACGTTCTCTAATCCCTTGCCGTAAATGTTGGCGATTAGATAACCATCTCTTCTCAAGGCTTTTGACGCCTTTTTACCGATACTCTCTCTAACGATACCTTCTAACATCGTTTTCCTTTCTTGAAAAATAGAAGCCGATGATACCCAAATTTATATAAATTTCGCCTTACTTGATATCTTTGAGCGCAATAACTTCGCTTTGAAATTCTTTTAAAAGCTCGGCGTCCTCTTCGATAGAGGCAACCATAGCTCTTTTTTTAGCAAGGTCAGCGCTCTTGATTTTGATATCGAGGTTTTCCCTTCTACTGGCGCTTTTTAGCGCTTCTTCTTTTGTTATAATTCCCGAAGTATACATGTCAAGCAAATGCTGCTCAAAGGTCTGCATTCCGTAGGTATTTTTACTTTGTTCTATCGCGTCGTAAATTTCGCTATCTCTATCTTCTAAGATCATATCTCTTATTCTTATGTTTTTTACCATTATTTCGCAAGCAACGCGGCGTTTGCCGGTCGTAGTCACGACAAGGCGCTGAGATATGATAGCCTCCGCAACCGAGGCAAAGGTCATCCTTATGCGGTTTTGTTCCTCTTTAGGAAACATATTTATAACGCGGCCGATAGTTTCTTTAGCATCAAGGGTGTGAAGTGTAGCAAGCACCAAGTGGCCGGTTTCCGCAGCGTTTATCGCGGTTCTAACAGTCTCCAGGTCTCTCATCTCGCCCACAAATATAACATCCGGATCCTCACGCAAAGAGGCTCTTAACGCGTCGGCAAAGCTATCGACGTCTTGGCCGATACCGCGCTGATTTATTACGCTTTTGTCGTCGTTATATATAAACTCGATCGGATCTTCGATAGTGACGATGTGGTAGTTTTTCGTGTGATTTAGGTGGTTTATCATGCTAGCTAGTGTCGTCGTTTTACCGCTACCGGTAGGTCCCGTTACTAGGACGATACCTCTATTTACTTTATTGCAAAGCTTTTCAATAACCGGCGGCAATAAAAGCTCAGACATTGTAGGAATTTTCGTCGGGATCGTTCTAAATACGAAAGATACGCCATCCATCTGCAAAAAGACGTTTGAACGGAAACGGTAGTCGTCGTTTAATTTATATGTAAAATCCACGCTCTTTCTTTTCATAAGATTGTAATAATTCGCCCCTAAAATCTCCTTTGCAAGTAGTATCGAACTATCGTAATCTAAAATTTTATCGCCCATCGTAAATATCTCGCCGTTAAATCTACCGCGAACTACTTTGTTGGATTTTACGTGCAAGTCGCTACCGCCAAGCTCGATAAGTTTTGCTAGATACCCATCCAGTATAACCTTCATTTCGGCTTTTTTTTCGTTCTCTTCGTCGCTCTGCGGCACCGTGGTTCTAATCGGCGTCCCGAAAGTTTCATCTTCCATACCGATGCCAAGCTCGGCTAAAAGCGCCGCCCTGTCCTTGTATTTAACCGGTCGCGCTTCAGGTTTTTTTAATGTATTTGTTTGGTTTTCTTGCTTATCGTTTATAGTTTGCGCTTGCGCCGCAACTTTATTTGCGGCAGTTTGCATTTGTGTGAAATTCGGCTCTAAATTTTGCGCTTGCGATTCACGCAAATTTATGGATTCGTCGATATTTTTTTGCTCTTTATTTTGCCGATCATCTCCAAAACCTACGTTTAAATTCGGCTGCACAGGGATTGCGTTTATCTCGTTTTTGTCGCTGGCGCCATCGTTATTGATTGTGCCGATTTTATCCTCTATATCTTTATTTTCTTCATCTTGAACTATGCTAAATTCGTTTTGGAAAAAGTCTAAAATTTGATCCTTTTCGCTAGGGTGCTGTTGCATGCCGACCTCTTTTTGCGTAAATTTAATACCTAAATCATCCAAACTTACGTTATCTCCGCCAAATTTTACATCCGGCGTTTCATCGCAAATCGACTGATCTTGCGCCGTAGCTTTCGCAGTCTCGTCAAACTCATCTTTTTTTGGCGACATCTCGTCCAGTGCGTCTATTTCGCTCAGTGCTTCGTTGATAGCTTGGAGATTTTCGCTTAGCTCGTTTTTTTTTGCTTCCAAATCACCGGGCTCGATAAAACCGTCAAATTTGACGGCTTCCGCCGCTTCTTTGATTTTTACGGGCTCGTCGTCTATGGGTTTGAGAGCAGGCAGGTTCTCAAAATCAAAATTTTGTCCAAATTTAAACACGGGCTCATGATCGCTCAAATTTTTATCTTTAACTTCGCCGATCTTCTGCTCATCTTTTTCAGATTTTAGCTCTATTATTTGCTCTTCTTGCGAATCTTCTTTATTTTTATCTCTTATTTTTTGTATATCGTTTTTTACCGCATTCGCTCTTAGATTTATGATGCGCTCAAGTTCGTCGTCCCTGGTGTCAAATTTAATACTAGAACCGATAGGCTCGTAGTCCATTGCATCTTCTTGCTGCGACGAAGTAAATCTCAAAGGCTTCATTTAAGCGCTTTCATTATGTCTTCAAATGCCGTCACGAACTGCTTCAAGCCGTCGTTTAGCAAGTCTTTGTAAACCTTCTCCATGTCTATATCGGCTCTTTTTACCACGCCGAAAAATTTCTCTATGCTGTCGTCGCTGACGGCGGTTTTAGGTTCGTTTTTACCCGCTATAAACGCTTTAATAGTATCAAGCGGAGCCGTATTTACCGCGTTTTGATACATAAGCTCTTTTACGTAATAATCCTTTGCCAGCTCATCGCCCTTTACGCCCGTGCTAGCAAACAGCGCACGCGTCGTCGGCAAGCTTCTGTTTTCTATGATTTTATAAATTTTAGTCGCGTTCATGATGCCGATTTGGCCCGTCGGTAGCGAGTTCTCGCGCATTTTTTCATCTAGCAAGCGATCAAACCTGCTAACAAAAATGCTAATCACGCTTTTTGGTAGCGGCGTTAGCGGAAATTTTTTCTCATAAGCTTTCACGCCCTCTTCAAAAGCGTCCAAACACGCTACGGCTTGCTCCGGCGAGAAAATCAGCGTCGCGTTTACTGCGATACCGCGCGCGGTTAATGCGCCCATAGCCTCAAAGCCCGCTTTTGTCGCGGGAATTTTGATCATGACGTTTGGCATACCGATCTCCGCGTGTAGCCTAGCGCCCTCATCCACCGTAGCTGCGGCGTTATCGCAAAAGCTAGGATCGACCTCGATACTAACAAACCCGTCGTCGCCGTTTGCGTAATGCCTCAAAAGCTTTGTCGCAGCTATCTTAATGTCTTGCACCGCAAGCGCCTCGTAAAGCGCCTTTGGGTACTTTTTGCCCATTTGGCCGATGACGTCTTTGTATGAGTCCGACAAAAACGCGGCTTTAAAGATGGACGGGTTTGAGGTCACGCCGTTAATAGCGCCTATTTGAAGTAAATTTTTAAACTCGTCTTGCAAAAAGTCGCGCTCGATAAAGTCACACCACAATGAAAAATTTATATCGTTATTAAACATTTTTTCTCGCCTTTTTATATCAAATTTATGATCTCGCGCAAATCTTTTTTATCCACGCAACAAGTTGCCGCTTGCCTTAAAATTTGCTTCGCGCAAAACGCGATTTTTAAATTTGAATGCTCGAACATAGATAGGTCGTTGGCGCCGTCGCCCACGCTCATCGTCTGCTCTTTTGAAATACCGAGCATTTTTTGCAAATTTACAAGCATCGCGCCCTTTGAAAAGCCAAACATCATCTCGCCGCCCACTAGTCCGGTTAGGATGCCGTCTTTGTGGTGCAGGATGTTTGCAAAGCTAGCGTCAAATTTGAGCTTTTCTTGCGCTCTATCGGTGCCCGAGTGAAATCCGCCGCTAAAAACAACTACCTTGATGCCTTTGCTTTTTAGATGCGCGATCAGCTCGGCGGCTCCTGGCATGAGCGGCAAATTTGAGCAAATTTGATCTACTTTAGCGAGCTCAAGCCCCTTTAAAAGCGACACTCTGCGCGTCAAGCTCTCAAAAAAATCAAGCTCGCCCGCCATCGCCTTTGCAGTTATTTCGCTGACCTCATCACCTACGCCTTTTGCCGCAGCTAGAAAATCTATCGTCTCGCCGTCCATCAGCGTCGAATCAAAATCAAATACGCAAAGCTTTATCAAATTTGATCCTAGAAATCGCGCTTTAGCAACGTTTCGACTTTTAAAATCGTAAGGATATTGTTATCTCTTTTGCCGATACCGTAAATCATGCCTTTATCTTTTAAAAGCGTTTCAGGCGGCGGATCGATCCTGTTTTGCTGTATTCTGATGGCCTCCGTTAGCCTATCGATCACAAATCCCGCGACGTTATCGCCCTCTTTCATCACGATATACCTTGTGCTTGGGCTTGGTTTTGCGGCGTTTAGAGAAAATTTCTTTCTCAAGTCGATTAGCGGGATGACGCTACCGCGCAGGTTAAATACGCCCAAAACATACTCAGGCACGCTAGGCACGCGAGTGTATTCGATCGGTTTAATGATCTCTTGGATATTTAAAATAGGTATCGCATACTCCTCGTCGCCAACGATGAAGCCGACTAACTGGACGATCTCCTCGCGCTCTTTTTCGCTAGGGTCTATCACCTGTCTTTTTTGTCTTTTTAGAACCTGATTTAGTTTGTCGTTCATGTTCTATCCTATTAGTTTGATATTTTTTCTAACTACGTTTTCAAGGTACTCGGACGAATACGGCTTGGTGATGTACTCAGTCATTCCTACCTCCACGCCTCTTAGCCTGTCGGTCTTTGACGTCCTTGAGGTTACGGCAATAAGCGGCAAATTTCTATATTTTGAGTACTTGCGAATTTCGCCCGCTAGCGTGTAGCCGTCCATTCGCGGCATTTCGATATCGATTAGCATCGCATCAAGCGCATGTTCGCCAGATTTTACGATAGTTAGAGCCTCGACTCCGTTGGTAGCCTCGATTACCGTTACACCAAGAGGAGCTAGCGATTTTTGCATTATGGTTCTGTCCATCTTCGAGTCGTCGACGATCAGCACTTTATAATCGCTCGGTTTTTCTTTGACGCTTTTTGAGGATTCCATGCTGGCTTTTATGTCTACTTTTATATCTTTTGCCATCTCCATCATCATACCTACGTCGATGATGAGCGTTACGCGGCCATCGCCTCTTATCGTTGCACCGGCGATTCCAGGGATATTTTGCAGATAATCGCCCATTGATTTTATGACGATCTCTTCTTGTCCTACGAGGCTATCTACGATGATGCCAAGCTTTGCTTCCGCTACGCCGATAACGACCACGTATGTCTGATCTCCGCCGTCAAAGACCTGCTTGACGCCAAAGATATCAGATAGCTTAACCAGCGAAAGCACCTCGTCGCGTAGTCTAAGCACGTTTTTGCCGTCAATCGTATAGATATCGTCGATCGGCACGCGCACGGTCTCTAAGACGCTTGCCAGAGGAATAGCGAAAAACTCCTCCTGAGCGCCGACTAAAAGCGACTGGATAATAGCTAGCGTGAGCGGAATCTTTAGCTTCATCGTCGTGCCCTTGCCCACTTCGCTTTCGATGTCGATTATGCCGTTTAGCTTTTCGATATTAGTCTTTACGACGTCCATTCCCACGCCGCGACCGCTTACGTTAGTTACCTTCGCAGCAGTCGAAAATCCAGGCTTAAATATAAGCCCAAACGCCTCTTTATCGCTCATCGCGTCGGCTTCGCGCTCAGTAATGATGCCTTTTTCTATTGATCTGGATTTTAGCATATCGGCATCTAGTCCCTTACCGTCGTCGGTGATCTCGACTACGATATGGTTGCCTTCGTTATAGGCTTTTAGCTGGATGGTGCCTTTTTCCGGTTTGCCAGCAGCTAGTCTGGTAGCGCCGTCCTCGATGCCGTGGTCGCACGAGTTTCTTATCATATGCACGAGCGGATCGCCGATTTGCTCGACGATAGATTTATCAAGCTCCGTCTCCTCGCCCGTGATTTCAAGGTCGATTTGCTTATTTAGCTCGCGGCTTAGATCGCGGATCATGCGAGGAAATTTATTAAACACCTTTGCGATAGGTAGCATCCTCGTTTTCATAACGGCTAGCTGTATGTCGGTAGTCACTAGGCTTAGGCTAGACACTACTTGATTTAGCTCCTCGAGGAATTTCTCGCCCTCATATCTCTCCTCGACGTCGTCGTAAATTTTGAGTAATCTGTTTTTGCCCAGAACCAGCTCGCCGATCAGGTTCATCAGGTGATCTAGGCGCTTAACCTCGACGCGTATAGTTTGCTCGTCCGCGCTAGCTCCGCTTGATGGAGCGGGAACTTTTTTGTCCTCTTTTTTGTTGGCAGGCTTTGCTGGAGCGGGCTTTGAAGCCGGAGCTGAATTTGAGGGGGCTGGAGCTTGAGGTGCGGCAGGCGCTACAGGTTTTGGCGCTTCGCCTCCGGTTGCTTTTTGAGCGCGTCTTGCTTGATCCTCGGCCTTTCTTACTTTTAGCAGTCTTTCTATCTCGGCTTCGACCTCGTCGTCACTTAAATTTGACAAATTCTCATCGCTAACGGGTTCGGGCTCAGGCTCTTTCGGCGTCTCTACCACAGGCTCTGGCGCCGCGGGAGCAGGCTCGCTAGCGGCTGCGCTCGGAGCTTCGCCTTCAGATATCGCGGTTAGTCTTTTGCAGATATCTTCTATCTCTATGCCTACGTCCGTATCGTTACCGCTATCTCTGATACCGTGCAGTAGCCCCTTCATCATATCTACGGACTCTAGCACCACGTCCATGATATCCGGAGTTATCTTTAGTTCATTTCGGCGGGCTTTGTTTAGTACGTCTTCCATATGGTGCGTAAGCTTAGTAAGAATATCGAAATTTAAAAAGCTCGATGACCCCTTGACCGTATGCGCAACGCGGAAAATTCTATTTAAAAGCTCTAAATCTTCAGGATTTGACTCGAGTTCTATGAGGTCATGGTCTATTTGTTCTACTAGTTCGAAGGCTTCAACTAGGAAGTCTTCCATTATTTCTCTCATATCATCCATGATTTTCCCCCTTATTTCTTGTGCGCTTCGATCACGCGAAGCACTTCGTTATAAAATAGCGATGCGTCAAATTTGGTTAGATATGCTGCGGCTCCGGCCTCTCTGCTTTGAGCTTCGCTATAGTCGTTGCTTAAAGAAGAGTTAAATATGATAGGAATTCCCGTATATCTCGGATCGTCTTTTATCGTCGATGCAAAGCGGTATCCGTCCATCTGAGGCATCTCGATATCGCTCAAAATCACTCTTAAAAAGTTATTTAACTTATCGCCGTACATCTCGTAAAGATCCTCCATCCTAGCAAGCCCCTCTACGCCGTCTTTTGCTTCGACTACTTTTAGTCCCATTTTTTCTAGCATATCTTTTACTAGTTTTCTTGCCGTCGAGCTATCGTCTAGCACTAGTGCTAAACCGCTCAAAAGCTTACTTTGATCAATCTCTACTTCCATTTTCGGACTATAGATACCAAGCTCTTCGACGACGCTTTCAAGGTCTAGTATGAGCAAAACTTCGTCGTTTTCGATGCGAGTTACGCCTGTTATCTTGCCTTTATCTAGCGTTCCAGCATTTGAGGCAAAAGTCGCCGCCTCGATGTCCGCCCAGCTTATGCGCCTGATTCGCTTTGCCTCGTGGACGATAAAGCCTATCAATATACCGCTAAATTCGGCGATAATAACGCGAGGCTTGATAGCTCCACCCTTAGGCTCGTTTATCTGCATCCATTTAGCTAAATTTATCACGGGTATAACTACGCCGCGCAGGTCAAAAATCCCCTCGATATACTCGGGTACTCCGGGAAGCTCGGTCAAATTCGGCATCTTGATGATCTCGCGCACCTTAGAGACGTTGACGCCGTATATGCCCTCATATACCTTGTCTCCCGCCTGCTTAAAGATACGAAAATCAACAAGTTCCATCTCGTTTGAGTCCGTTTTTAGTACGTTATCTCCAAACATCAATGTCCTTTCAAACTCATTTTGAGCAAATTTAATTTTTGCTGGGCGTATTCTACAACAAAATAACTTTGCTCGCATGCAAAACAAGGTAAATTTATATAAAACTTATCATAAATATTAAATTGCTCGCCTTGATGATAGTGCCCTTCTATTATTATATTAGCGTTGTAGCCGCGTAAATGACTGCTCATCAACTCTTCAAAATTAGGAATTTTGTAGTCCAAATTTTTCTTAGTAAGCCTAGCTAGTATCGCTTTTGATACTGTCTCTTATACACATCTGACGCTG
>CALBNA010000095.1 GCA_937896205.1 uncultured Campylobacter sp.
GCCCTAAAATCATCATTGTGGATATCGACGAATTTAGAAAAATGAATAACTACTTCGGCACTACAGTTTGCGACAGAATTTTAGTACGAATGACGCAAATTTCGCAAAAATTCGCAGATGATAATAATATGACGGTTTACCGAGTGGGGCCGGATCAGTTTGCGTTTATCGAGGATGCGGCGTTTTTTATCGATAGGTATGAGGATTTAGCTACCGAGCTTTTGGATAATATCAAAGGTCTAGTCGTCGATATCACCGCACTTGACGGCGAACAAAGCGAGATAGAGATACACTGCACGGTGGGCTTTGCGCTTGATGAGACCGATACGTTTAAAAAGGCGATGGTGGCGCTTGAGTTTGCTAAACAAAGCGGAAAGGACTATTTTTGCTACTTTAAAAACATCGACGATACGCCGCAATACGCCGAGCAAATCACTCGCTCAAATATGATACGAAACGCTATCATAAACGATAGGATCGTGCCGTTTTATCAACCGATATTTAATAAAGAAAAGCAAATCGTAAAGCACGAAACTCTAATCCGCATCCAAAACAGTAACGAAATCATCTCTCCAAGCGTCTTTTTGGAGGTTTCAAAGCGCATCAAACGCTATACCGATATCGAAAAAATGTTGATCGAAAAAAGCTTTAAACTAATCGCCGATAGGCCCGACGCCGTAATCTCTGTAAATTTATCCGGGCGCGATATGACCGACGGCGACGTAAGCGTGTTTATCATCGAAAAATTAAATAAATACAAAGTTGCCGGACGCGTGATATTTGAAATACTAGAGGATGAAAACATTGAAAATATAGAGCGTATAGGAACATTTATCGAGCGCGTACGCAGGATGGGCGTAAAGATAGCGATAGACGACTTTGGCTCTGGCTATAGCAACTTCTCCTACATCCTAAAACTAAAGCCCGACTACATAAAAATCGACGGCTCCATCATAAAAAATATCGATACGAGCGAGGACTCTCGCGCTATAGCAGGCGCCATCATCGCCTTTGCTAAAAAGCTTGATATCACGGTAATAGCCGAATTTGTCCGCTCAAAAGAGGTGTTTGATACATGCGTAGAGCTTGGCGTGGACGAGTTTCAGGGCTTTTATCTAGGAGAGCCTAGAGATAGCCTTTACGAGGATTAAAATTTAACTGCGACGCTATTTTGTCGGAGGCTTTAATCTTGTGCCGTCTTGTAAGTTAGCCTTGATTTTTTGATGAATTATCGCCGATTTTTACATCATTTTAACTTTTAATAAAAACAATAATGTCTCTTGCGGAAATTTTAAAGCGGACCGGTTTTTGTAAATAAACTACCAAGTAAAGCTTTATAAAATTAAATCTCGTTGAGATAATTGCCGAATTTATGCACTTGACATGCTTTAAGGTCTGCTTCATTAACTTTTGCAATTATTTATGGATTAATGCCTTCTTTTGTTTTTGCGACAACGGCGTCAAATTTGACTTTAATTTTTATTGGGTTTTGGCGATTCCTGTTTGATTACGAAAAAGCATCATATCGCGCAAGGATAAGATTTGTCCATGCACCCCAAAAAGCTAAGTATATTTGGTTTTTGTGGTTTGTGCTGGGAGCTTTGTGTGGTTTAAATTTTATCAAGATTGATCGGCCGAGTATTATGATTAAAAACTATCAAATTTCAAGATATTTTTTGCAGAAATAAAAAAGCTAAATTTAGCGACCTGTATCGTAAAGACGCAGGTTAATTCGACTTACAAATTTAGCTTAAATTTGCGCTTTGATTTTTTCGTAAAGCGATAAAATTTCGTCTTTTTTGATGATAAAGCTATTTTTATTTGCGATGAGGTGAGCGGAGCTGTGCATGATGGTCTCGGCGACTCTGAGCCCGTTTTGTTTCATTGTAGTGCCAGTTTCAACGACGTCCACGATTGCGTCGGCTAGCCCGACCAGCGGTGCTAACTCGATCGAGCCGTATAGTTTGATGATCTTTAGCGCGGTGGCTTTTGCGGCGAAGTAGTTGCGCGATATGTGCGGCATTTTAGTGGCGATTTTTAGCTCGGGAGCGTTTAAATTTAGCTCCTCGCCCTCTTTGATACCCACGCAGACGCGGCATTTGCCGATCTTTAGATCAAGTAGGCGCACGACGTCTGGACGGTGCTCTTCAAGTACGTCAAGGCCCACCACGCCGATATCTGCAGCGCCGTTTACGACGTAGGTCGGGATGTCTTGGTTGCGAACCATTAGAAATTTAAAATCGCCCTCGCTCATCAGTAGTTTTCTATCCTCAAACTCAAACGAGCTTTGAAAAATTTTCCTAAAAATCGCGAGCGTTTCGTCGGCGATGCGGCCTTTTGGCAAAGCAACCGTTAGCATAAAATGTCCTTTTTTTGTTCGATTAGTTTTTGCATCCCGCGAAATACAAGCATGCGGTCGTAGATACTCGTGGTAAAAAAGCGCGATAAAAACTCGCCGTCGCCGCCCGTGAAGTAGATTTTCGAGCCGTTTGCCATATTTTCGATTAGAAGCAGGATTGGCTTTATGACTCCGTAGCTTACCGCGTCGGTTGTTTTTTGCGGGAGCGCGTCGAGGTCGATCTGCGAATTTAGCGAGATTTTTAGCCTCGGCGAGATTGCCTCGCAGGCTTTTAGGATATGTGAAATACCCGGCACTATCGCGCCGCCAAGGTGCATAGAGTCCATCATAACGTCTATGGTTACGGCGCTACCTGCATCGACAATAAGACCGTTTTTTACGGCATAACAGCTAGCCACGCGGTCGATACCAAGGCCTTTATAGATAGTATCCAGTTCAAAATAGGGCTCCAAATTTACGAATCTAGGCGAATTTTGCAACCTTTTGGTTACTCCGTCGTTTACGCTGATAAAATAAATCTTCTCATCGCTTCTAAAATATTTAAAATTTTCAATCCTGATTTTGGTGATTTTACCGTTTTCAAAAAAGGTGGCGTTAGTATTGCCTACGTCACATAGAGTCATGTTTGTAGCCGTTTTCTTTCATTAAATTTGAAGTTTTTGAGCAGATATCAGAGCTATAAAAAATAGCTTTTTTCTTAAAATTTACTCCTGTTTGCTCGGCGATTTTGCTGGCTATTTCGTTGATTGTTTCAAACTCTTTGCTTAAAAATCTAGCCTTTGCGCTGCGAAAAAACAAAAGCGTATAAAAGCCCTTCATATCAACGCCCGTGAGTGCGGCAAGGGTCTTTTTTTTAGTAAATTTATCAAGCTCCGTCCAGCTTAAATTTTTTAAGATAATCTTTTTGGCTTCCAGAACTTGATAAATTTCTTGTTTCGTCATTTAAGCTCTAAACTGTAATCGTCGTAGTAAAATTCTTTTACACTGGCGAAAATTTGACTCTCGACCTCGTCTGAAAGCTCGTAAATTTTGGCATTGTCGAGCGCTAGATCTGTCTTTATGAGATATCCTGTTTTTTCCATTATATAAAGCGAGCCGTTATAGACGGTGGCGCTTGAAAAGATGGCGAATTTAAAATATGCGTCTTTGATTTGTTTCAAATTTAGGTCGCTAAGCACGATTTTGCCGTCTTTTAGCAAGATATATATATATTCGCCGTTTATGACGATGTCTTTGATCTCGCCGTTATAATAAACCGTTTTTTCGGGATTTATCGAGACGATACGTTTGCCAGTGGCAGCTATCATCGTGTCGTTTACGACGTTGAGCGAGATGATGTTGTTAAAAAACTGCTCGCTACTCACGACCACGTCACGTAAAATTCGGCCTTGGTTTTTATCCGCGATCATGATCTTTCCGTCAAGCGTAGGAAATATAACGAGCGAGCTCATAAATAACGGCGCAGCGACGCGAGAGTCCTGGGCGTAGACGTTTGAGCTTTCAAACTCTAGCAAAGTATCGTTTGTTGCAATGTCGATGAGATATATGACATTGCCCGCGCTTAAAAGGGCTAGTTTATTATCTTCTAGAGCGGCTGAAACGATTGCTTCATTGAAGCTTCTTTGAAATAAAATTTCGTTTGAGCTGTTTGCAACGATCAAATTTCCGTCCAAATCAGAGCTTATAATTTTATCGTCGCCGTAATTTAACAAAGTAGCACCTTTTGTCAGCTTTGTTTCAGGCGCTAGTAAACCGTTTTTAGTTATCGCCATACCGTTTTTTAGCACCGCTCCGTTTAGGCTTGCCGTCGCGATGCTGGCAGGCAGTCTGTTTTCTGAAATTTTTTCATTTTGCACGTCGGTCGGCTCGAAATACTGCCTTTTTGTACTGCATCCGCCGAGTACCGCGACGCAGAGTGCAGCCGCTAAAATAGCTTGAAATTTTCTCATTTTGCATTTCCTTGATAGTGTTCTAAATTTTTGACGATGGATTGAAGCTGAGAATTTAAAGGAACCTTTTTAAATTCGTTTTTTGCTTCGTCGATTTTATTTTCTTTCATTAGCTCATACCCTCTAACAACGGCCTTATATGAAGTCAAAATTTGACCGCTAGGCTCGTTTATCTGGGATTTTACGATATCTTTTAAAAGCGGGTCGATCTGTTCGTTGGCAAGCGACTTTAGCGCGTTTGTGTCGTTGTTGTCAACCGCTCTTTTAAACTCGTAAAGCGCGTAAAGCGAGGCGTCTTTTTGTCTTAGTTCGGCTTTTGCTTGCTCGTCTTTTGGATTAAGTATCAGTTTTGCATATGCGGCGTTTGCGGCTTTAAACTCTTTTTCTTTCAAAGCGCCGTTTATATAGTATCCCGCCGCGCCGATCACGCCTAAGGCGAACGCACCGATGATAATTTTTTTATATTTTTTAAAAAATCTTTCGCTTTTGATTATGTTTTCTAAAAATTGTTCTTGAGTATTTAACTCTTCCTTTATAGAATCAATATCATCTTTGATAGCCAAGTTTTTTCCTTAAATTTTAGTTATTGAAAGTTCGTAATTGTAGCATAATAAATATAAAACAGCATAAAAATCAAGGCAAATTGTGTTATAATGCGGAAAATTTTAAAAATTTGACGAGGTTTTATGCAGATAGACGATACTTTATTAACCAAACTTGAAAAGCTTAGTTCGCTCAAAGTCGAGAGCGACAAGCGAAGGGAAATCGAAGGTCAACTCAGTGAAATTTTGAGCTTTGCGGGTATACTAGACGAGCTTGATCTAAGCGCTTCTCAAGCGGTAGTAAGCTCTAGAGAAGGCGGAACTCCGTTAAGAGAAGACGTAAGCGTGAGCTCTGACGTGATAGAAACTATACTTAAAAACGCTCCAATGAGTAGCAAACACTTCTTTGTCGTGCCGAAAATTATAGAATAAGGAAATTTTATATGGAGCAAATAAGGCAAGAAACTCAAAATGATAGTTTAGAGCCCAAGAAAATAGACGTAAGCTTGGAGACGTTATTAAAAACGGTCGTACACAATAAGGCCAGTGACTTGCACCTTGTCGCAAGAAGCGAGCCGCAGATCAGAATAGACGGAACTTTGAGGCCGCTTGAGCTCGGCGTGCTAAAGGGGCACGATATACAAGATATCTGCTATGCGCTCATAACCGACGTGCAAAAAAGCGATCTTGAGGAAAATAGGGAGCTTGACTTCGCAATAGAGCTTCCCGGCGTCGGACGTTTTAGGGGCAACTATTATTATACTATGAACGGCGATTTGGCTGCCGCATTTCGTATTATTCCGACGGATATTCCGTCTCTTGACGACCTTAGAGCGCCTGCTATTTTTAAAGAAGTGGTAAAGCGCGAAAAAGGACTAATTTTGGTCACCGGACCTACAGGTAGCGGTAAATCGACGACGCTTGCCGCGATGCTAAACGAGATAAATTTAAACGAAAGAAAGCATATTATTACCGTAGAAGATCCTGTCGAGTTCGTACATACGAATAAAAAAGGTCTTTTTTCTCATAGAAACGTCGGCGTGGATACCAAGTCTTATGCCAAGGCGCTCAAAAGCGCGCTTCGTGAAGACCCTGATATTATTTTGGTGGGCGAGCTTCGAGACAGAGAAACGATATCTACGGCTATTACGGCAGCAGAGACTGGCCACTTAGTATTTGGCACGCTGCACACAAACTCGGCTATTCAGACTATCAACCGTATCATAGATAGCTTTGAGGGCGGCGAGCAGCTTCAGGTACGAAATATGCTCTCGGTTTCGTTAACGGCGGTTATATCGCAAAGCTTACTTCCAAAAATAGGCAGCGGACGACTTGCTATACACGAAATACTAATTAACAATAACGCTATCGCAAACCTTATTCGAGAAAACAAGGTGCATCAAATTTACTCCCAAATGCAGCTAAACCAACAAGTAACCGGCATGATGACGCAAACGCAGTCCTTAATGAAAGCTATTAGAGCAAATCAAATCACGAAAGAAATGGCGATGAGATATTCAACCAATCAGCAAGAACTCGCGCCATTGTTAGGTATGTAATGGATTTTGTTACTCTATTTGACGTAGTCGTCGTTTCATTGGTTTTGATACTGGGTATAAAAGGCGTGATAAGCGGACTGATAAAGGAAATATTTGGCCTCATCGGTCTAATCGGTGGTATCGTAGTGGCTAGTAGATTCGGTATTAGAGTCGGTCATCTAATAAGCGATAATGTTTATAAAATAGAGGGTGATTCTATTCTGTTTTTTGCTGGATTTTTAACGACGCTTATCGTATTCTGGATACTTTGCTTGGGTATCGGCGCATTTTTATCGAGATTAGTAGGGTTAAGCGGACTTGGATTTTTGGATAAAATGGGCGGATTTATCATCGGAAGCGCCAAAATTTTCCTAGTTTTTGCGGTTTTGATAGTGACCATTTCAAACATTCAAGTCTTAAACAACAAAATAGAGCCGTATTTTAGGGGAAGTAAACTATATCCGATTTTGCTGGATACCGGCAAATGGATAATGAATGTTAACGTAAAAGGCATATCAGGCGGCGTGGGAAATATCGAAACGCCGTTTGACGCCTCTATGCAGGAGCAAAGACCAAATTTAGAGATAAATTCGACGATTAAGGAGTACAAATAATGATTGAGAATTTAGAATACGACGCGCTTCTTGAGAAATTTAAAAAAATTTTGAGAGACAACGGGCTAAAATACACGCAACAGCGAGAAGTTCTACTAAAGACGCTCTACAACAACGACGAGCACTTCACTCCGGAGAGACTTTATTTTTTCATTAAAGAGACCTATCCTGACTTAAACGTCGGCATCGCGACCGTTTATAGGACGCTAAATTTACTCGAAGAAGCCGAGATGGTAACCTCCATCAGCTTTGGTTCGCAAGGTAAAAAATTTGAGCTTGCAACCAAACCTCACCACGATCATATGATATGCCGCAGATGCGGAACTATCATCGAATTTGAAGACGCAACCATAGAAAAAAGACAAGCAAATATCGCAAAAGAGCATGGCTTTAAGCTAACCGGACACATGATGCAGCTTTACGGAGTGTGCAAAGAGTGCAATGCCAAAGAGGCAAAGGGCGGCAAGTGATATTTGAAAATCAATTAGAAATACAAAGATTAGAGACGGCAAACGAACTAAGAAGCGTGGGCGTAAATCCCTATCCGCATTTTTTACGCCGCGATATGGATATAACTAAATTTAGGCTCAAATTTAAACATATAATAGACACCGAAGAAAAGAGCGCTGAAGGTCAGCTAGTAAGCCTTGCCGGGCGCGTGAAGCTCATCAGGGATGCGGGCAAGGCGATATTTGCCAACATCGAAGACGAGGACGGCAATATTCAAATTTACTTTAGCAATAAGACGCTTGATCCAGACTGGTTTAAGGTCGTAAAGAAAAATATCGAAGTAGGCGACATCATATATGTGCGCGGATATGCCTTCGTCACGCGAACGGGCGAATTTTCTATGCACGTTAGCGAACTAACTTTGGCGTCAAAGGCTATTTCGCCGCTTCCGGAGAAATTCCACGGGCTAACGGACATCGAGACTAGATATCGCCAGAGATACCTCGATATGATAATGAACCCCGAGGTTAGGGCTGATTTTAAGCGCCGCTCGGTTATCGTTAGTACGATTCGCAGATTTTTCGAGGATAAGGGCTTTTTAGAGGTCGAGACTCCGATGATGCACCCGATCCCTGGCGGAGCGAACGCTAAGCCTTTCGTCACGTTTCACAACGCGCTTGGCGTGGAGAGATTTTTACGCATCGCACCCGAGCTTTATCTAAAGCGTCTCATCGTGGGCGGTTTTGATGCGGTTTACGAGATGAATAGAAATTTTCGCAACGAGGGTATGGACCTAACGCACAACCCCGAATTTACAAGCATCGAGTTTTACTGGGCGTGGCATACTTATCACGATTTGATGGGGCTAACCGAGGAGCTATTTAACGTGCTTCTTGATAAACTTGATATGCCTAAAATAATCGAATTTGACGGTATGCAGATTGATTTTAGCAAGCCGTTTAAACGCATAAGCTACAAAAAAGCGCTCGTAGAAATCGGCGGTCTAGACGAAGCGATCATCGGCGATAAGGATAAAATTTTAGCCAAGCTCAAAGCGGACGGCTTTGAGGCAAACGCTAAGCTTGATTTGGGGCATTTGCAGGCCGAACTTTTCGATAATTACGTAGAGAGCAAGCTAATCGATCCGACCTTTATCATCGACTATCCAATTTCTATTAGCCCGCTTTCTCGCAGAAGCGACGCAAATCCCGATATAGCCGAGAGATTTGAGCTATTTATCGCAGGACGCGAGCTAGCTAACGGCTTTAACGAGCTAAACGACCCGATTGATCAATACGGCCGCTTCGCTTCGCAAATCGAAGCTAAAAATGCAGGAGACGATGAAGCTCACGAGATGGACGAGGACTACGTGAGGGCTCTTGGCTACGCGATGCCTCCGACTGCCGGGCAGGGTATCGGCATAGATAGGCTCGTGATGCTACTGACCAATAAAAAGTCCATCCGCGACGTGGTGCTTTTCCCAGCGATGAGACCGCAAAAAAACGAAACCAAGGAGAATTAATGAGTTTGCAAAGTTATGATAAAGAAATTTTTGATTTAGTAAATTTAGAACTAAAACGCCAATGCGACCACCTCGAGATGATCGCGAGCGAAAATTTTACCTATCCCGAAGTAATGGAAGTAATGGGCTCCATTCTAACTAATAAATACGCGGAAGGCTATCCAGGCAAACGCTACTACGGCGGCTGCGAATACGTCGACCAGATCGAACAGCTAGCGATTGATCGCTGCAAAGAGCTTTTCGGTTGCGAATTTGCAAACGTGCAGCCAAACTCAGGCTCGCAGGCAAATCAGGGCGTTTACGGCGCGCTTTTAAATCCGGGCGATAAAATTTTAGGCATGGATCTAAGTCACGGCGGACACCTCACTCACGGTGCAAAAGTAAGCAGCTCGGGTAAAATTTATCAGAGCTTTTTCTACGGCGTGGAGCTTGACGGACGCATAAACTACGACAAAGTGATGGAAATTGCGCAAATCGTAAAACCTAAGATGATCGTGTGCGGCGCAAGCGCATACACTCGCGAGATCGAATTTAAGAAATTCCGCGAGATCGCCGATGCCGTCGGCGCTATACTATTTGCAGACGTAGCGCACATCGCCGGTCTAGTCGTAGCCGGCGAACATCAGAGTCCATTTCCGCACTGCGACGTAGTGAGCTCGACTACTCACAAGACGCTTCGCGGACCTCGCGGCGGTATCATCATGACAAATAACGAAGAGTACGCCAAAAAGATAAATTCGTCCATCTTCCCCGGCATCCAGGGCGGACCGCTAGTCCACGTTATCGCGGCAAAGGCGGTAGGCTTTAAACATAACCTTTCGCCTGAATGGAAAATTTACGCTAAACAAGTTAAAGCAAATATCAAAAAGCTAGCCGAAATTTTAGTAAAACGCGGCTTTGATCTAGTTAGCGGCGGCACGGATAATCACCTGGTTTTGATGAGCTTTTTAAACCGCGAATTTAGCGGTAAAGATGCTGACATCGCTCTTGGCAATGCGGGCATAACGGTAAATAAAAATACGGTTCCGGGCGAAACTAGAAGCCCGTTTGTTACAAGCGGTATCCGCATCGGAAGTCCAGCGCTTACAGCTCGCGGCATGAAAGAAGCGGAATTTGAGATCATAGCAAATAAAATCGCCGATGTGCTAAGCGATATCAATAATGCAGCGCTTCAAGAGAAAGTAAAAGCCGAATTAAAAGAGCTTGCGAGCAAATTTATCATCTACGATAGGGCGACTTATTAATGCAGAGCATAGACACCGCGCTAATCAAAATGAACACGAGCCACTACTGGATCAAACGCGATAATATCGTAAGCAAGATCGAGTATAAAGGGCGGATGTTTTTTAATAAATTTGAGCTCATAAACGAGCCTCTAAGCTATCACGTGATAAAAGATCACGACGAGGGTAAGATCACGGTCGCACACTCGCTGATACTGCCGGGCGACAAGGTAGAAAATATCGTCTTTGACTACAACGGTAGGATGCCTGAGCGCTTTTGGCACCGAGCTCAGCTTTTGCTCCGCGAGGAGGGATTTATAAATTTTACCGCCTACGAGAGCAAGACGCCGGGGCACTTGCACCTTTATATACACAAAGGGCACACGACGCTAAATGAGGGCTATCAGATAGCGAATAAACTATCTATGCTACTTAGTTCGCGTTTGGTTAAAGAGTGGAGAGTGTTTCCGACGATGGAGTTGCCGAAAGAATTTAATATCTTGACGTTGCCGTACAAAGTTTATCAAAAAGAGCGCGGCGCAAGCTGGTCAAAACATATGTAAGGAGTAAAAATGGAGTATAACGAGCTAAGAGACATCATGCTTGATAATAACGAGGATAAAAAGAGCAAAAGCGTTAAGAGGATACTCATCCTCGTCGCAGTTTTCGTCATCATCTTTTTAGCTGTTCTCATCGTGATGAAATTTTTAAATTCCTCCGAAACTAACGATCAGATTGCACAAACTGATTCTAGGCTGGTTTTGCCGCCTGAGCCAGATAATACGCGAAGTATCCCTCAGCAAGTGGGCGTGCCTGCTACGTCGCCTAACGAGCCTGCGCCGCAAGTAGCACAAGCTAACGTCCCGCCAGTCGCTCCGCCGCCATCCGAGCCTCAGGCGCAGCAGCCAAATCCCGCCTTTGAGCAGGTGCCTATCGTGCCTGAAAACAAAGGCCAAGATAGCTTTGAGGATATGGTAAAAGCGCTTAAGGAAAAAGAGGATAAAAGGCAGCAAGATGCAGGCGCGACAGCTCCTACGCCGACCGAGTCTTCTACTATACAAGGTGCTTTAAAGCAAAATGACGCTCCAAGCGCTCAGCCAGGCGAATCAAAAGCCGAGCCTAAGCAGCACGTAAACGTAGTAAAACAAAAAGAGCCTAAGCAAGAAAAAGCTGCAAAACAGCCTAAAAACGATGTAGCTAAAGAAAAACAAGCAAAACAAAAGCCGGCCAAACAAGCTCCTGTAGCTAGCGGCGGGGATGCTCACGGCGGTAGTTACGTGCAAGTTTTCGCCGTTAAGCACTTTAATGAAAAAGCGCCTGAGCTTGGCAAACTAAAAGCCGCAGGATACACCTATAAGCTATACAGGACGAATGTAAACGGCAATGAAATCATCAAGGTTCTAGTCGGCCCTTATAGCGGCGAGCAGTTAAAAAGCGAGCTTGCTAAAATCAAGCAAAGCGCGGCTCCAAACGCCTTTATCGTAAATATAAAATGATGGTTTTTGCCGTTTTTGGCAACCCTATCTCTCACTCCGTTTCGCCGAGGCTGCACAACCTAGCTCTCGGCGAGCTCGGTCTATCTCGCGAAGCCCTCTATACTCGCTACGAGCTGGCGGACGGCTCGCAACTCATATCCAAATTTAAAGAACTAAAACTAAGCGGCGCAAACGTCACAGTACCTCACAAAGAAGCCGCGCTCGCGCAGTGCGATATCGAAGACGAAACGGCTACCAAAATCGGCTCCGTAAATACCCTTGTAGCTCGCGGCGATAAAATTTACGGCTACAATACCGATGCGCCCGGGTTTTTGCGGGCAGTAGAGAGTTTTGGACATATAAATTCGGCTCTCATTTTGGGCGCTGGCGGAACGGCTAGAGCAGTAGCCTACGCTTTAAAAAGCCGCGGTGTGCGAGCTGTCTCTTATACACATCTCCGAGCCCACGAGACCGTACTAGATCTCG
>CALBNA010000096.1 GCA_937896205.1 uncultured Campylobacter sp.
GCTACGTAAAGCTGTGCTACTTGCGCTTGAGTTACTGCCATTGAGGACTCCTTTTGGTTTATATGTTTTATTTTGATTTATTTAATAAAATTTTGAATCAAGTTGTTTGGTTTGTAATAGGCATTGTATTAAAACGTTCGTATTATAGCAAAAAAATCGTTATATTTGATTAAAAATATATAAAAAAATTATTTTTTGATTTTTTATATTGAAGCTTTATTCGATCTTGATCAATATATTAAATTTAGCTTTAATTCAGTTATTTTTAAATATAATCCAAGCTTCAATTCACACACACCAGTCCTAAAATTTGGTTGCGTTTGTCAAAAACAAATGTTAATGGGTGTGGAGGAGAAACCTAAATTTCGGGGAAACCCACAAGGAGAAAACTCATGGTAACAATGAGAGATTTGCTAGAGTGCGGCGTTCATTTCGGACACCAAACGCGCAGATGGAATCCGAAGATGAAAAAATTCATTTTCGGCGAGAGAAAAGGTATCTATATCATAGATCTACAAAAAACTATCCGCTACTTCCGCTACACTTATAACGTCGTTCGCGACGCGGCTGCAGAGGGTAAGACTATACTTTTCGTAGGTACTAAAAAGCAAGCCGGCGCAACTCTAAAAGAGTATGCCGAAAAATGCGGCATGCCGTACGTAAATCACCGCTGGCTAGGCGGTATGATGACGAACTTCGGCACTATCCGCCAATCTATCCGCAAGCTCGAAGTAATCGAGGCTATGGAAGAAGACGGCTCTATAAATTTACTCACTAAAAAAGAAGCCCTAATGCTTCGCCGCAAAAAAGAGAAGCTTCTAGCGTCTCTAGGCGGTATCAGAAACTTAAAAACCGTGCCTGATATGATTTTCGTCATCGACACCGTGAAAGAAAAAATCGCCGTACAAGAGGCTAACCGCCTAAAAATCCCTGTCGTAGCTCCGATCGATACGAACTGCGATCCTGACGTTATCGACTTCCCGATCCCTGGTAACGACGACGCGATCCGCTCGGTTCAGCTTTTCTGCCAAGAGATGGCTGAGGCTATCATCGAGGGACGCTCTCAGCTTGAAAAAGACGGCGGCGAGCTAGAAGAAGGCAAAGAGGCCGTAAGCCAAGCCGAAAAAGACGCAGTCGTAAACGAAGCTGTTAACGAAGACTTCTCCGAGGACTTCAGCGAGGACGAAGAGTAATGGAAATCAGCGCACAAATGGTAAAAGAGCTCCGCGAATCAACCGGAGCCGGAATGATGGACTGCAAAAAGGCGCTAGCCGAAGCTAACGGCGATATGGAAAAAGCCGTTGATATATTGCGCGAAAAAGGTCTAGGTCAAGCTGCTAAAAAGGCTGACCGCCTAGCTAGCGAGGGGCTTGTGAGCGTTGTTGTTTGCGACCACTGCAAAACCGCAACTATCAGCGAGATAAACTCTGAGACAGACTTTGTCGCTAAAAACGCTCAGTTTCAAAATTTGACAAAAGACACTACGGCGCACATCCAGACAAATTTGATAAAAGACGTCGAGAGCCTAAATGCAAGCGTTATCAACGGCGTTAAATTTGAAGATTATTTTAAAACCCAGATCGCTACTATCGGCGAAAATTTGGTCGTTCGCCGCTTTGAGACTATAAAAGCGGACGACAAAGGCGTAGTAAACGGCTATGTGCACTCAAACGGCCGCGTAGGCGTACTGATCGGCCTAGCTTGCGAAAGCGCTGAAATCGCAAACAAAGCGGCTGAATTTGCAAGAAATTTGTGCATGCACGCAGCTGCTATGAAACCAAGCGTAATCAGCTATAAAGACCTTGATAAAGATTTTGTCGAGAAGGAATTTATCGCACTTCGTGCTGAGCTCGAAAAAGACAATGAAGAGCTAAAACGCCTAGGCAAGCCGCTTCACCACATCCCTGAGTATGCAAGTCGCTGCCAAATAGGCGATGCAGAGCTTGCTAAAGCTACGAAAGCCATCGAAGAAGAGCTAAAAGCTGAAGGTAAACCCGAGAAAATTTGGGATAAAATCATCCCTGGCAAGATCGAGAGATTTTACGCCGACAACACCGTTTTAGATCAGCGCCTTACGCTGCTTGGACAGTTTTACGTAATGGACGATAAAAAAACTATCGAGCAAGTCGTTGAAGAAAAAGGCAAAGAGCTAGGCGGCAAGATCGAAGTAGTAAAATACGTTCGCTTCGAGCTTGGTGAAGGCTTAGAGAAGAAAAACGAAGACTTTGCGGCCGAGGTTGCGGCGCAAATAGGCTAAATTTATGGAAATCTTAAAGGGCGTAAATCTAGGCTTTGCGTATGATTATACGCTCTTTGAGAATGTAAATTTAAGCGTCAATGCCGGCGGCAGCTGCGCTATAACGGGCGTTAGCGGCTGCGGCAAATCAACCATACTCCATATACTTTCTACTCTTTTACGACCCAAAAACGGCGAAGTTATCTACGGCGGCAAGTCGCTTTACGACTTACCTGCAAACGAGCTTTTACGCATTCGTAGATTTGATTTTGGTATTATTTTCCAGGCGCACTATCTTTTTAAAGGCTTTAGCGCGCACGAAAATATCGAGCTAGCCTCCGTTTTATCCGCGCAAAAGATCGACGATGAAATTTTGGCAAATTTAAAAATAGACGGCGTAATGAACCAAAAAGTAGGCGAGCTAAGCGGTGGGCAGCAGCAGCGCGTCTCAATCGCTAGGGTGCTTTGCAAAAAGCCGCGCGTGATATTTGCCGATGAGCCGACCGGAAATTTAGACAAACAGACCGCAAACGAAGTGATGCAAACGCTGTTTAACTACATC
>CALBNA010000097.1 GCA_937896205.1 uncultured Campylobacter sp.
AGATAATTATCAGTGAAAAGACCGCTCTCGCGGTCTTTAAATTTCGCGGCTTACATGCAGCCGCAGCCGCAGCCTCCGCTTGATTTTATCGCGTCAAATACCGCGTCGTAGTTTGGCTCATCCGTAATCTCGGGAACGATTTGCTTATGGATGATTACGCCGTCTTTGATAACGAAAACGGCTCTGGCTAAAAGCCCCGCAAGCGGCCCTTCGCCGATGATTACGCCGTATTTTTCGCCGAACTCCTTAGCTCTAAAGTCGCTACCGACTTTTAAATTTTTGATGCCCTCCGTAGAGCAAAATCTACCCATCGCAAACGGCAGATCCATAGAAATCACGCTTAGCTTGATCGCCTGTTTTGCTGCCATTTTTTCATTAAATTTACGCGTCTCCGTCGCGCAAACGCCAGTATCCAGCGACGGCACTGTAACTAATATCTCGATGCCGTTGTTACCGCCGACCTTAAACTCGCCTAGATCCTGCCCGACGAGCGCGACCTCCGGCGCATACGAGCCTACGAATACCTCTTCGCCTTTTAGCGCGACGTCTGCGCCATGAAATTTGACTTTTGTCATATTTTTCCTTTGTTTTAAATTTAATCGTAACACGGATATTACCATACTTTTAACAACGGCTAAAAAACAAAAAATCACGTAAAATTTAAGACGGTAATTATCTACAAAGTGCTATACTATTTGACATCAATTATCAAGGAGTGACAAATGAGCGACAAAGAAATCTTAGCTTCGCTCGAAGCAAAGCGCACAAAATGCGTCGTCTACACCCGCGTAATGGGCTACCACCGCCCGGTAGAGAGCTTTAACCTCGGCAAAAAAGGCGAGCACAAAGAGCGCGTCAAATTTTGCGAACGCAAAGCCTAAACTAACCGCGAGTAAAACGTGAAAGACGCTGATTTTCCGCTTTACTCGCTCACCCCATTTACGACCCTCGACTACCCCGACAAAACGGCCTGTATAGCGTGGTTTGCAGGCTGCAACATGCGCTGCGCCTACTGCTACAACGTCCCTATCGTCACGGGTGCCGGACAGATCAGCTGCGCCGAGTTTATCAAATTTTTAGATAAACGTAAAGGCAAGCTTAGCGGCGTGGTTTTTAGCGGCGGCGAATGCACGCTTAGCCCTGCGTTTTTACCGCTAGCTAGCGAGGTAAAGTCTCGCGGCTTTTCGCTCAAAGTCGATACCAACGGCTCAAATTTGACCGCGATTGAGCAGGCTATCTCGCTAAATTTGATCGACTACATCGCGCTTGATTTTAAGGCGACGAAGGAGAAATTTCTCAAGGTTACCGGCTCAAATTTATATAAAAATTTCTTGCAGACGCTTGAGTTTTTGTTGCAAACCGGCTTTAGATTCGAGGTTAGAACGACGGTGCATGCGGACTTGCTAGACGAGGCCGATATCTCTGCTATGAGCGAGATTTTGTACGAGCACGGATATAGAGGCGTTTATTACCTGCAAAATTTCCTCGACACGGGTGAAAATTTCGGAAATTTGACGCAGGAAAAGGCTAAATTTGATCCAAATTTGATTCGCTCGAATTTAGAAATAGGGCTTAGAAATTTTTAGTAAATTTA
>CALBNA010000098.1 GCA_937896205.1 uncultured Campylobacter sp.
AATTTAAAGCGAGGAAATTTACAACTTAAATTTGGATATTTTTTGATAAAATAGGTCGAAAATTTGAATGAATTTATGGAATTTGGCGGGCAAATTTTATCTTACCATAAATTTAAAGGCGCAGTGTTTGCCGCCCAAAAAGTTGATAAGGCTTTATATCTTGAGATAGATTTAAAAGTTGCGACGCAAAAATAAAGCGGACCGGACTGGTCGTCCGTGAGCATTTATTTTTGCTAGCCCTTTTAAATATACTCAAGAGATAAGGCCGTAGAAATTTTAAAAAAGGAAAGATAATGAAACTATTTGGCACCGACGGCGTTCGCGGCAAAGCAGGCGAAAAACTCTCCGCCTCAACGTCCATGCGACTTGCTATGGCTGCGGGGATATATTTTAGACAGTTTGCGTCGCATACGAACACCATTTTACTAGGCAAAGACACGCGCAAAAGCGGCTACATGATCGAGACCGCCATCGTCGCGGGGCTCACGGCCGTGGGCTACAACGTCCGTCAGATCGGTCCGATGCCAACCCCTGCGATCGCATTTTTGACCGAAGATATGCGCTGCGACGCGGGCATTATGATCAGCGCCTCGCACAACCCCTACTACGATAACGGCATTAAGTTTTTCGACAGCGAAGGCAATAAACTGGGCGAAGAGGCCGAGGCGCAGATAGAAAAGATTTATTTTGACGACGAGCTCATCGAAAGATCGCAAAAACAGATGCTAGAAATCGGCGCCGCAAAGCGCATCGACGACGTCATCGGCCGCTATATCGTGCAGATCAAAAACTCGTTTCCTAAAAACCTAAGCCTACACGGGCTGCGCGTAGTTTTAGACGTCGCAAACGGCGCTGCGTACAAAGTCGCTCCGACTATCTTTAGCGAGCTAGGAGCCGAAACCATCGTCATAAACGACGAACCAAACGGCAGCAACATAAACCTAAACTGCGGCGCGCTCTATCCGCAAAATTTAGCCTCCGAGGTCGCGCGATTGCGGGCGGATTTAGGCTTTGCGTTTGACGGCGATGCCGATAGACTCGTAGTTGTAGACGAGCGCGGAGAGGTGGCAAACGGCGATAGTTTGCTAGGCGTCATGGCGGCATTTTTACAGGAAAACAAAGCCCTAAAAGGCGGCGCGGTCGTGGCTACGGTGATGAGTAACGCAGCGCTCGAAGACTATCTAAAATCCCACAAAATCAAACTCCTGCGCGCAAACGTCGGCGACAAATACGTGCTTGAAAAGATGAAAGAAAACGGCACGAATTTCGGCGGCGAACAAAGCGGCCACATCATCTTTAGCGACTACGCAAAAACGGGCGACGGGCTCGTGGCGGCGCTGCAGTTTGCGGCACTAGTGCTAAAAAAAGGCAAAAAAGCGAGTGAAATTTTAAGCGAAATAAAACCGTATCCGCAAATTTTGCTAAATTTAAAGATCACCGAGAAAAAGCCGCTTGAGAGCATCGCAGGGCTAAAAGAGCTTGAAGCAAGCCTCGCAAAAGAGGGCATCCGCTCGCTATTTCGCTACTCGGGCACCGAAAATCTCATCAGACTTTTACTCGAAGGCAAGTGTGCCGACGCGTTAAAAACCCGCATGGACGAGGTCGAGAAATTTTTCGTAAAAGCGCTAAATGGCTAAAATTTTAGGCGTTTTTTTCGCGGCGTTTTTCGTCGTTTTCGCGCTCGATCAGGCGGTCAAGCAGATATTTTTGGGCGGATTTTCGTGGCAGGGAGAGTACTTTTCGCTAGTGCTTGCTTACAACCGAGGCGTGGCGTTTTCGATGTTTGCGTTTCTTGGGCAATGGCTCAAATTTATCCAGCTGGCGCTGATCGCAGGCGTTTGCGGTTATCTGCTTTGGCGACTAAAGCGCAAATTTGACGAGCGAGCCGCGACTCAAACGGAGTCAAATTTGACCCAAGACGCCCAAAAAAAGGAAATTTTAGAAGAGCACGCGCTAGGAGCTGGTATAATCCTGGGCGCTGGCAGCTCAAATTTGCTCGACCGTTTCGTTCACGGCGGCGTCGTGGACTACGTCTACTGGCACAAGTGGTTTGAGTTTGCGATCTTTAACCTCGCAGACGTTATGATCGACGTCGGGGTCGTACTCATACTCTGGCAGAGCTTCGCCGCGGAGCGAAAAGGGGCTAAAAATGGGCGATAACGTTTATATAGCCTACGCGCTTTGGCTGCTTACGGGCTGGTTTGGCGGGCATAGATTTTATCTGGGCAAATTCGTGAGCGGCTTTGCGATGATGGCGCTGTTTTTCATCGGATATAGCCTAGCTTGGGCGATCGTTGGTTACGTATTTTGGGCGCTTTGGGGCGCGTGGTGGCTCTTTGATCTGCGCTTAACCGGCGCGGCCGTCGAGAAGAATCAGAAAAAAGAAGCGCTAAAAGACAAACTGCGTGCACAAGACCTCGAGGAGCGGCTGAGACGCCTCTATGAGCTTTATGAGAGCGGCGCGATAAGCAAAGAGGAATTTGAGGCAAGGAAGGAAATTTTACTAGGGTGATGGCCTACTAAATTTTCGAGAATTTGATCGATTTTCTAATCGCGATCGGTCAAATTTAGCATTTTCGAGGCGCGGGTCTCGGCGAATCAAATTTGCAAATTTGAATACAAAACGATAAGGCGAAGTATTTTTGTTCTAGACGAGGCGCTTTAAAATTTGGCGACGGGAGTTACCTGGTCGGTAATGACCGAGCCAAATTTAAAAGCCTCTGCTTGCAGTTGCGACCACAATGGAAGCAAAGCGAAGTATAGAGCAAAAAGACAAGCCGCTAAAATAAAAATCAAAAGGAGAAAAAATGGCAGAGTATTACAACCTCATCAAGTACTTCCACTACTTGTGCTTCATCTCATGGATGGCGTTTTTGTTCTATCAGCCGCGCCTCTACGTCTATCACGCGGAGAATATGGACAAGCCGGACTTCGTGCGCGTCGTCGAGGTGCAGGAGTACAAGATGTACCACTACATCGGCTGGGTCGCGCTGATCGGCACGTTTTTGACGGGCATTTTGATCATCGTAGCGATGCCTGAGCTTTTACGTAGCGGCTACGTGCACGTCAAGCTCACCGTCGTCGTTATCCTCGCGGCGTTTCATCTGGATCTTGGCCGCTATATGGTGCAGCTACGCGAGAAACGCTGTAACAAGAGCGGTATGTTCTTTCGCGCTTACAACGAAGTGCCGACTATCGCGATGGTTATCATCATCTGGATGATGGTGTATAAGCCGTTTTAACCGCGATAAATGTGCGCCCCGAGGCGGAGCGAACCTGCTTTGCCTCGGGACTGCAAAGTAAACAAATTTAATCTTGCGTTTTTGAGTTAGATTATAAAAA
>CALBNA010000099.1 GCA_937896205.1 uncultured Campylobacter sp.
ACCGCAAAAATGCTAAATTTGGTTTGGTTAAATTTAGCGTCGCGCATAAATTTAATTTTTCTTGTTAAGGGGGAAGGGGCTTGAATTACGAGGTCGCTCCCTTCCCCCTTAACAATCCCCCATCCCCTACGACGTGAGAGGTTGCTGCACTGCGTGCAGGTTTATATGGCGCTGTCGCGCCGCAAATTTAGATTTACATTTTCGCGGTGCGGGTCTCGGCGACTCAAATTTGTAAATTTGAGCGTAAAACAATAAGGCGCCGTATTTTTTCTTTAGACGAGGCGGAAATGAGCCGAGCGAGGGCGCATACATATAGTATGTAACCGAGCTTCGGTGAAATTTCCAACGACGTATAAAGGAAAAAGACAAGCCGCCGTCAAATTTAGTGATGTCCGCAGCCGCACTCCTTGAGCGCCACCTCCACATCGCAAAAATGCCTATGATCTCTCGCCAAATGCTCGATAAAATCCTGCTTTGAGCCGTGCGAGATCTCGTGCATGAAAAGATCGTGATTGACGTAGGCGACCTTGGTGGCGAAATTTAGCGTCAAATTTACGTCGTGGCTAATGAGCACGACGCCCGTGCCGTCCTCGTTTATCTGCTTTAGCAGCTTATAAACGTCGGCCTGGCCTTTCGTATCGATGCTGGCGGTTGGTTCGTCTAGCATCAAAATCTTTGCCTTTGCGCAAAGCGCGCGCGCGATATAGACGCGTTGGCGCTGGCCGCCGCTTAAATCGCCGATCTTTTGCCGAGTAAATTCGCCCATCCCGACGCACTCCAGCGCCGCCTCGGCTTCTTTTTTGTCGTCTTTGCCGTAAAATCCAAACAGCTTTTTATCTATCCGCCCCATCAACACGACCTCGAGCACGCGCATTGGGAAGCTTTGATTTATCGGGATATTTTGCGGGACGTAGCCCACGGCCTTGCTCACGCTAGCGGGATCCTGGCCAAACACCTCGATCGTCCCGCCACTTGGTTTATTTAGACCCAGCATCAGCTTTAAAAGCGTGCTTTTACCGCCGCCGTTTGGGCCGATGATAGCTAGAAAATCCTTGCAGTCGTATTCTAAATTTATGCCGTCAAATACGAGGTTTTCATCGTAACCAAAGCTCAAATTTCGCACCGAAATGTCGCTCATAAAACGCTCACCTTACCCGAAATATAAAACATAAAAACGCCGAGTCCTAGCATAACCAAAAGCGCGGCAAACTCGCAGCAAGTCCGCAGTGCGCGAAATCTCATCGCGCCCTTTAGCTTAAAGCCGCAAACAGCCGCTAAAAATATCACCGCGCCCATGCCAAGCCCCATAAACAGGCCGCTGGCAAGCCCCGCCGCGTAGCTGTTTAGGCTAAATGCCAGCACGAAAACCAGCAGCGTACCCGGACACGGTACGAGCGATCCTGCTAGCACCACGAGCCACTCGCTAGCGGTTTTTGGCACCTCGGTAGAAGCCCTACAGGCCGCGCAGCCGCACTCGCTCTCGTGAGCTACGGGGTTAAATTTGACGGAATTTGCGCTCAAATTTGACGCGGAGGCTAAATTTGAGCCAAAAACTTTACTCGCTGCTCGGTTTGCGCCCTTTTCGCCCGAGACAGGCGCGGCGGCAAAGCTAAATTTAGGCTTTAGAGCCGTTTTTTTGAGCTTGGCGTAGATCATATAAAGGCTCACGCAAACGATCGTTACGGCTGAGATTTTCGTCATCGCGCCTGCCATATCGCTAACCTTGTTCGTCAAAAACGCATTTAAAAAAACGTAGCTAAAAAGCACGAGCAAAAACGCCCCCGCCACGTGCGCGAAGCCGACCTTCATCGCAAAAACTAGAGCGCGCGAGTAGCTGCCGCCGTTTGCGACGAAGTAGCTAGCCGTTAGCATCTTAGCATGCCCGGGGCCAGCTGCGTGCAAAAAGCCGTAAAAGAAGCTAACTGCGGCTAGTAGGGCGAAATTTAGCGCGTTTAGCTCGGCGCTATTTATCTTGATGAGCTCTTTTAGGCGCTCCAAAAACTGAAGGCTCATTCCTGAAACAGAGTCAAATTTAGCCTTGTCCGCCGCGTCGATTTGCTCTAAATTCTGCTTATTTTGCGCTTTAACCAGCGAGCTAAGCTCGGGCTTTGCAGGCTCTATTTTGGGCGCTTTTGAGGTCATTTCAAAAAACGCCGTGCTCAAATTTACGTTTGGCACGAGATAAATTTTATCGGTGAGCGCGTATGGCTCGGGCGAGCTTATTTTAAAGTTAAAAAATCCCTCGTGGTCAAAAACCTCGACCGTGACGACGCGGCCGTCCTTGACTGCTAAATTTAGCTCTAAAATATACTCGAAATTTAGCCTGCCCTCATCCAGATAAACCCGCTGCGATAGCGTTTTGGCGTGCAGATTTACGGTCTCGCCCGCGCCGTCATAGTAGCCTACGCTCGTTAGATACCCGCGCGGCACGATGTAGTCGAGCAGGGATTTTTGCACCTTCCACGCTTCGTTTTTGCTAAGCGCTTTGTCGGCATTTTCGTCGTAGCTTTGCAGCGTGAGTTCGGTGAAATTTTCAGAAAACGTCCAGGTTACGACGGCTGTTTTTATCATATCGCCTTGGACGTCAAATTTGACCGAGGCGTGCGCGGTCGGAGTGTAAAGCGAACACAGAGCGCAAGCGTGCGCAAAGCTAAAAAAGGACGCAAAAAGCGCGAAAATAGCGAGTATGCGTCCAAATTTCATTTACAGGCTCTTTGCAAAAATTTGCGCCGTTTTGCGTAGCTCGGCGTCCCAATCAAGCGGCAGTTGATCGATCTCTACGACGCTAGCACCGCTTTCTTTGGCGATGGTTTGAGCGGCTTTTTTAGAAAACTGCGGAGCGACGAAAATGACCTTCACGCCGTGCTCTTTGGCCTCTTCGATAAGCTCTTTTAGCTCGGCCGGTTTTGGTTCTTTGCCATCCACTTCGATCGCGATTTGCTCTAGGTCGTAGCGCTTAGCAAAGTAACCCCAAGACGGGTGATATACGATAAATTCGCGGTTTTTAACGTTTGCTAGAGTGCTTTTGATAAAGCCGTCAAGCTCGTCAAGCTGGGCTTCAAATTTGGCCAAATTCGCTTCAAAAAGCGCCTTGTTCTCAGGATATTTTTCGCTTAGCGCGGCGGCGATATTTTTAGCTTGGATTTTAACAGAAACGGGATCTAGCCAGATGTGCGGGTCAAATTCGCCGTGGTGATGCTCGTGATCGTGGCCCGCATGCTCGTGTTTATGCTCGTGATGAGCGTGTTCGTGCTTGGCGTCATGATGATCGTGGTCCGCATGCTCGTGGTGACCTTCAAATTTGATCTTTTCTACGCCCTCATCGGTTTTTATGATTTTAAGGTTTGGATAAGATTTTTGAAATTTCGGCAGCCAAGCCTCCTCAAACTCGATCCCTATAGCAAAATATAGATCGCTTTTTTCAAGCGCGGTCATCTGTTTTGGCTTTGGTTCGTACGTGTGCGGATCGGCTCCTTTGCCTACCATTACGTTTACCTCGACCGCGTCGCCCGCGATTTGCTTGACGAAATACTGCTGCGGCAAAATACTGACGCTAACTTGTCCTTTGGCGTATAGCGCGACTAAGCCCAAACATAAAAACGCGAAAATTTTTCTCATTTTTATCCTTTCCGTGTTAAAATTTGGGCGAAATTATATCAAAAGCAACTTAGTTGCAAATTAATTTTTCTCAGGGTATAATACCCTAAAATTCTTAACGCGGAGGAAAAATATGAGCGAAAATTTGGAAGAAAAAGCCGGTTTTGAGGAGCTTTTAACGAAAAATGATATCAAAATCACTCCGCTTAGACTAGAGATCTTACACATTTTACACGCCGCCGCCGCACCGCTTAGCTATGATGAAATTTTAGCCCAAATCGATGCAAACAAAACCACGTTTTACCGCTGTATGGACCTTTTTGAGACTAAGGGCATCGTGCTAAAAAGCGAAAATAACCGCAAGAATTTCTACGAGCTTGAAAGCGGAGCAAAGGCGTATTTCGTCTGCGACGTCTGCCACAAGATGACCAATATCGACATGCCGCGCCTAAAACAAAATCACGTCAAAAGCGTCGTGGTTAAGGGCGTTTGCGACGAGTGTTTTTAAAATTTACGCTCAAATTTGATGGTAAATTTGCAGCTTAAATCCGCTTGTCGAGCAAATTTTGCCGCAAATTTAAAGCGATTGGTTTCGCCAAAATTTAAAACTCAAATTTGACGCGGGCGCTACAAAACTAATCCTCATAAAGCTTTGCGATCTCCGGCGGTATCGCGATCGGACGACCGCGCGCAAGATCAAAAAACACGTAAGTCGTCACCGCGCTAGCGACCAGTACGCCGTCCTTGCTAAACTCGTAAAAACGCTTGGAGCAGCTTCTTTTTTCGGGCTGCGTCCATGTTTTCACGCTCACTTTATCGCCCAAAAATAGCTGCCCCAGATAGTCTATCTCGTGCCTGCGCACCATCCACGTGCGGTTTTGCGCGAGATTGGTCTCGATGAGGTCGCCCACGGCGTTTGAGTGCGCGTTGGCCGCTTCTTGCATCCAAATCACATAGTGAGCGTTATTTGCGTGATGGTTCACGTCGATGGCATCCTCGCCCACGGTAAATTCGTAGTAAAAAATTTTCATTTTCGCTCCTAAAAACGCTAAAATTGTAGCAAAAATTTAAAGGCAAACAAAATGAAAGAGATGTGGGACAAAAAGGCGGCGAGCTATTCGAGATTTACGGGCGAGCCTAGCGTTTTTCATAGAGGGCTTTACGCTAAGATCGCCGAGTTTGGCGTCAAATTTGAGGGCAAAAGCGTCGTTGATATAGGCTGCGGCACGGGCGTGCATACGCTGTTTTTGGCGCAAATTTGCCGCGAGATAACAGGCATGGATATCTCAGGCGAGATGCTAAAAGTCATGGTTGAAGACGCGGCGAAATTTAATATTTCAAATTTAACCGCCGTACAAAGCGATTTTAAAAACTTTAACCCAAACTGCGTTTACGACGTGGCTTTTAGTACGATGAGCCCCGCGATCGCAGACGAAGAGGATTTTGTCAAATTTATAAATTTGGGCGAAAAAAGAGTCTATCTTTGGTGGAATAAACCGCGTTATTCAAGCGTTTTGGAGCTTTTTTACGAGAGCTCGCACAGAGGGTGCTTTAAAGAAAAGGCAAATTTTTTCGAAGAGTACTTGCGCCGAGAAAATATCGCTTTTAACTCCTGCGTGCTCGAGGAGTCTCGCGAACAAAAACGCACGCTTGAGGAGATGACGCAAAACGCGCTTTGGCATTTACAGATAGCAAATTTTACGCACGATGAAAATGCTGTCAGATCGCGGCTAGAAAGCATCGCGCAGGACGGCTTCGTGACGGAAAAAATCGTCTCTTCAATGAAGCTTTTAGTTTTTTAAGATATAATCGCTTTATTTATTTAAAATTTAAAAAGGATTTTAGTTGCCGCGAGCGTTTTTGCAGATATTTTCGTGCGTTTTATGTTTTTTTTGCGTTCAAGCTTTCGCCGCTTCGCACATTTTATCTCCGATTGCTCAGCCTAAATTTGATGAACAAAAAGCCAGACTAGGCAAGGAGCTGTTTTTCGATGCCTCGCTAAGCCCGAGCGGAACGCTATCTTGCGAGAAATGCCATAATCTTTACTGGGACTTAAGCGGCACGAGTAAAAAAAACGTAAAAATCTCCGCCGACGAGGAGATTAGCCCGCCAACTGCGCTAAACTCGGCTCTAAATTTTATTTTTTTTAAAAACGGCGAAGTTAAGGATCTAGCGGGGCAGGTTAGACAGAGCTTGACCGGCAAAAATCAGCTTGCTAGCGAGCCGAAATTTCTAGTCCAAAAGGTAAATCAAAACTCCGTTTATAGGAATAAATTTGAAGAGCTTTATGAGGATGGAGTAAGCTTTAAGGGTATCGTCGATGCGCTGGTAAATTTTGAAAAGGCCCTCATCACGCCAAATGCCAAATTTGATAAATTTATCAGCGGCGACGAGAGCATTTTTGACGAAGAGGAAAAGCGCGGATTTGAGTTGTTTAAAACAATCGGCTGTATAAACTGCCACAGCGGCGCAAATATAGGCGCAAATCTCTACTACGAGCTGAAATTTGACGCAGACGGCAACAAAACCGGCCGCTACAAAGTACCCAGCCTGCGAAATATCGAAAAAACTGCGCCGTATCTTTATAGCGGCGAGCTAGCCGATCTAAAAGAGGCGCTAAAAATAATCGCTAAAATGCGCATAAACTACGATCTAGGCAACGAGCAGACGCACGCGCTTTATAAATTCTTGCTGACTTTAAGCCTGTCTCTTATACACATCTGACGCTGCCGACGAAG
>CALBNA010000100.1 GCA_937896205.1 uncultured Campylobacter sp.
GTATAATCTGCACAAAAACCCCGAAGGCTTAGTTGTGCCGGATAATATCAAATGGCATAAATCAAACGGCACCTATACGGCTTCTTACATTATCGGCGCGACTATTTGCTCGATCGGCATCTTGATGCTGCTTGGCATATGGTTCCCTAAAATTGGCGTCGTAGGCGGACTTTTGACTTTCGGTATGGCTATCGTTACGCTATCGTTTTTGATAACGACGCCCGAAACTTGGGTGCCGAATTTGGGCAATCCCGCCCTCGGCATAACAGAGAGCCCGAACCACGGCTTCCCGTATCTCTCGGGCGCAGGTAGGCTGGTGATAAAGGATCTGATAATGATGTGCGGCGGTTTGATAGCGGCTGCGGATGCGGCTAAAAGGTGGCTGCAAAGTCTTTCGAAGTAAATTATAAAGCTAAAATTCTACCTCGCGGCGGGCGCAGGGCTAAATTTTACCGCCGCGAGCGTTTAAATTTTGCCCCGGTGAAATTTCGTCCAAATTTAAACGCCGAATTTGAGCGGAGATATTTTGCGCGTTCACGGCTCTAGCCTCGCTTTTATCGGCAGCGACGGGTGCAGTGCGGTTGCGTTGTTTTCGGGCACGGCTTCGACTAGATAGACCAGCGTGCTTTGTGAGGTTTGGTTGTAGATGACGGGCGGAGCGTACTCGGGAGCGGACGCGATTTTTACGATGCGAGCGGTAAAATCCGCGCATCCTTCGCAGCTAATGCGCGCTTTTTGCCCCTCGCGCAGGCTAGGCAGCGCGCCTGCGGGCACGAAAAATCTGATCTTTACCTCGCTAGGCGGCAGCAGAGATAGCACTGGCTGCGAGCTTTGGACGAACTCGCCCGTTTTATAAAATATATCTTCGACGAGTCCGGATTTTGGCGCTAGGACGGCGGTTTGCTCTAGTCTCCACCGTGCGGCGCGCTCGTTAGCTTTGGCTGCTTGTATTTTTGCTTTTAGGCTTGTTATTTGTTCGCTTCTAGCGGGCAAATTTGCGATTTTTAGCGCAGCGTTTAGCTCGCTAACTAGGGCGTTTGCGCGGTCAAATTCCGCCTTTGCGGCGTCGAAATCTTTTTGCGAAAGGGCGTTTTTAGCTAGCAGCGACTTTGCGCGATCGTAGTTAGCCTCCGCGATCCAAAGCGCGGACTTAGCTTGTTTTAGCTCGGCATTTATCCGCTCGATCTCCTCCGGGCGCTTGCCCGTGCTAAGGTCGGCTAGCTCGGCTTTTAGAGCTTCTACGTTAGCTTTTGCTGCGTCTAAATTTGCTAGCGCTTCGGCGCTCTCAACCTCAAAAAGCGGCTCGCCCTTTTGAACGGCGGCACCCTCTTTGACGCTCAAATTTACGATCCGTCCGCTAACGCTAGGCACGACGTAAAGATAATCTCCCTCGACGTAGCCGTTAAAAAACGCGCTCCGGCTTTCGTCCGTGCAGCCCGCAAAAATCAGGATAAAAAAGGCAAAAAACGCGTAAAATTTGCTCGAATTTAAACTCATTTCGCCTCCTTAAAGCCGCTATTTTAATAGCATTATACCCCGCTTTGGTTAAATTTGGCTACATTTTAGGGCTTGCGCGGTATTTGAAAGGGAACATTGTCGGCGTGTAGGCTTTGGATAGTGCGGTAGAAGAGGCGGTTTTTTATCTCTTTTTAGGAAAGAGTAATTTAAATTTGGAGCAAATCTATACGGCGATTTAGTATTTTTCGCGTTTGAAATTTTCCAGATGTGCTTTATAAGCACCATAAAAACGGCAACTCAAAAAAGAGGATAAAAAATATCCGCTTTAAGCTTTCTTTGAAGAGCAAGATTATATAATTCCCATTTTAAAGATAGTAGTTATTAATATTAAATATTGAGGAGAGGAAATGAAAAAAATCATTTCAGGTGCGCTAGCCACGTCATTGCTGGCTGCTTCGGCATTTGCTTTTAGTGTAGATGGCAACCCTAGAGTCAAATTCGTTGGTTATAAGTTGGCTAACAAAACAGCCGTCGAGGGTACGTTTAAAGATCTTGGCTTTAAAAGCGCGGAAAACGCAAATTTTGCCGATTTTCTAAAAACCTTTGAGTTTAACATCGATCCTAAAAATATCGATACAAAGTTGCCCGATCGCGACAAACGTATCGGTATGATCTTTGACGGCAACGCAATAACAGCTAAAATCGTATCCGTAATCGGTGACGAAAAAGCGGGCGAAGCTGAAGTCGAAGTTAGCGTAAAAGGAAACTCAAAGTCTTACAAAACGCAGTATACGGTGGAAGATGGTAAACTAAAGGCTAAAATCGGCATTGATTTGTTGGCTGATTTGAAACTCAATGAGACATTTGAAAAATACGCCGCTTCAGCCAAGCCTTTTCATGGTGGCAAAAGCTATCCGGATGTAGAAATCTCACTCGAAGCTAAAATAAAATAATCCTTAAATTCGGCGCTTAAAGATCTGCTTGCGCCGAATTTTCTACTTTATTATTATTTTTTATTCCGTAATGCCGAAAAATCGATAACTTAAGATATAATGAGCCATAAAATTTAATTAAGGCGAAAAAATGACGACGAAAGAAAATAAAAAAGGGGCGGTAAGCGCGCTATTTTTGGCGGTTGCGCTGTTTGTGGCGGGGTGTGCGGGGTATTTTTATTACGGCATAGGCGGGACGGGCGTTTTTACGATGGTCGTTGCCGTGATCTGCGCCGTTTTTTGCGTGAAAAAGATATTTCAGGTTAGCTTTCTAAGCATCTATGACGACGGGTTTTTAGTGCAAAAGGGCGGCAAAAATGCCAAATTTTACTTTAAGGACATCGAAGAGATCGGCGTTCGTATGGTTGATGCTAAACGCAAAATAGACGTTTTAAACGTGAGGTTTAAAAGAGGCAAACTAGACCGCGACGCAGCTGATGGCCTCATGCAGCCTATCGGCGACGACGATGCCGTGATATACGACAAATACGAGCTATCCAAGCACGAAGTTTTTAAAATTTAAAGCAGAAATTTGAGAAGTGTAATTAAAAATAATGAGGTTTAACAATGAAGATATCTAAAGTGCGTATACAAGAATTTAAACGTTTTAAGGATTTAACTATTGATCTAGGAGATAGCCCAAAGAAAATCATTGCTCTTGTCGGCCCAAATGGTTGTGGTAAAAGTAGTGTATTGGACGCTTTTATCGCATTAGGCCCATCTTTGGGTGCACATATAGGCTGTCTCTTATACACATCTGACGCTGCCGACGAAGAGG
>CALBNA010000101.1 GCA_937896205.1 uncultured Campylobacter sp.
CGGCAGGGCAAATTTGAGTCGTCGCAAAATTAACGTAAGCCTCCCAAATTTAACCCTTAGATTTTATTTTAGCCAGCCACTCATCTAGCGTCTTTTCAAAGCCGATGCCGTTGCTCTCGTAAAATTTAAGCGGCTTTTCGAGGTATTTTTGCTCCACCCAGCCGCCGAAACTATGCGGATACAGATAATCCTTGGCCTCGGGCGCGGTGTTGATGAGATAGGGCGGGATGGCTAGCGGCGGCTCGTTTTTTACATAGGCTAGTGCGGCGTTTATGGCCTTGTAGCTGGAGTTTGACTTTGGCGAGTGAGCCAGATACATCGCGCATTGAGCCAGGATTATCCGCGCTTCGGGAAAGCCGATCTTGCTAACGGCAGCTAGCGCGTTAGCGGCTAAATTTAGTGCGTTAGGATTGGCATTACCGATGTCCTCGCTAGCAAATATCGCCATCCTGCGCGCGATAAAATCAGCGCTCTCACCCGCGTCTATAAGCCGTGCCAGATAGTACATGACGCCGTTTTCGTCGCTACCGCGCAGGCTTTTTATAAACGCACTTGCCAACCCGTAGTGCACGTCATCCTCGCTAACGCCTTCGCTAACGGCGTTAGCTCGCAGCGTTTTTAAATTCTCTAACGTTATTTTTTCGTCCAGACTCACGGCAAACTCTAGCAAATTTAGCAGTCCGCGCGCGTCTCCTCCGCTACTTTTTACGAGATAGGCCTTGGCTTCGTCCGAGATATCAAATTTAACCTCGCCCCTCACGCGCTCAAGCAGCTTTTCAAAATCCTCGCTCGCAAGCGGCTTAAACTCAAAGAGCATCGAGCGGCTGCGGATACCCGAGCTTAGCGTGAAATATGGATTTTCGGTGCTGGCTCCGATGATGGCGGCGCGGTAGTTTTCCATCGGTATCAGCAGGGCTTCTTGCTGCGTTTTACTTAGGCGGTGGATCTCGTCGATGAAAAATAGCGGCTTAGAAAGCGCATTTTCGTGGTTTTTTAGGATTTTGCGAAATTCCTCGATCTTTAAATTTCCGCCGTCAAATTCATAAAAATCATACTCCATCGACCGTGCGACGACGCGAGCAAAGCTAGTTTTGCCGCAGCCTGCCGGCCCGTAAAATATGCTGTGCGGGATTTTTTTATTTTCGATAAATTTTTTAAAAACGCCCACCAGCTCGCGCTGTCCACAGATCTCGTCTAAACTGCGCGGGCGAAATTTTAAGGCAAAATTTTGCAAATTTGCTCCTTTTAAATTTTAAGACATTATAGTCAAATTTTGTGCTACTTGGCAATTTGCTTTAAGATTAGATTTAATTTTTCGACGTTTTGCTTGTTTTGCTCAAGAGAGCCTTTGAGGATTTCGAGGCTTTTAGGGGATAAATATTCAAGAAGTTCTATAATATCTCTATATTTATCTGTCTCTTATACACATCTCCGAGCCCACGAGACCGTACTAGATCTCGTA
>CALBNA010000102.1 GCA_937896205.1 uncultured Campylobacter sp.
CGTCAGATGTGTATAAGAGACAGGAGCTGATAAGCTTTTCGTGCGTTTTTAGCGCGAGCGCGATCTTGGCGGGTACGTCGTCGATAGCGTCGATCACGAGATCAAAGGACGAGAAATCAAAATTTGCGATAAATTCGGGCGTCATTAGCTCTTGCAGCGCCGTTACGCACTCGTATCTTTTGGCAAATTCGCCGACCTTAACGGCTCCGACCGCTTCGCTGTAAATTTGACGGTTTTGATTGGTTATATCAAAAATATCCTTGTCGATGACGGTGATTTTACCCACGCCCGCGCGAGCCAGCGCGTCCGCGCAGATGCCGCCCACGCCGCCCACGCCGCAGATCAGTACGTTTGCGTTTTGAAGCTTTTTAAAATCATCGCCAAACAGCCAGCGAGACCTCGTAAATCGGTCGTTTTGATCCAAAATTTCCTCGCTCAAATTTGATCCTTTAGCGCGGTTTTTAGGCCCTGCAAGCTCGCGTGTGCGGTCATATCGAGCATGATCGGAGTGAGCGAGGCGAAACTCTCGCTAAGCACGCTGATATCGGACTCGCCGTTTTGCTCGTAGTCTAAATTTGACGGCTGTCCGAGCCAGTAGTACTCGACGCCGCGCGGGTTGCGGTGGAGCATGGCGTGCGTGGCGTAGCTGCGTCTGCCGGCGGGCACGATGCGGTAGCCTCTAAATTCGCGGGCGGAGACGGCGGGGATATTTACGTTTAAAAACTGGCGCGGCGGCAGTGCTATTTCGCCGTTTAGTACGCGCGGAACGATAAATTTGACGGCTTGCTGCGCGAGCGAAAAGCCGAGTTTTTCGATACTATCGTTTTTATAAAACTGCGAAAACGCGATGCTAGGCACGCCCTGCAAAACGCCCTCCATAGCCGCTCCACACGTACCCGAGTAGGTGATATCCTCGCCCACATTGGCGCCGTGGTTTATGCCGCTGATTACGAGGTCGGGTAGTTTTTTGTAAAGCGCATGAAGCGCTAGATATACGCAGTCTGCGGGCGTAGCGTCGTCGAGTTTGTAAAAATCGTCGTCAAGCTTGATAAAGCGAAGAGGTCTAGTGAGCGTAAGAGAGTGCGCGCAGGCTGATTTTTCGGTACTAGGCGCGACGATCGTAACGCGAGTATCAGGTAGCTCCCTTAGTGCGCTAGCTAAAGCGTGCAGGCCGCTAGCCTCGAATCCGTCGTCGTTTGTGATTAAAATTTCTTTCAAATTTATTCCTTTTTATCACGATTAGATCAAATTTGACGAGCCCATAGCTTTCAAATTTTTAAAGAAAAGATTTTAGCACAGCTTTTATTATTTAAATTTAAAGTTTTGGCCTATGTTGGATATTGTTTACTTTGTATTTTAGTTTTTAAATTTTAAGATAGCTTTAAAATTTGATATATGAATAAAACAGGAGGTAAATTATGAGCATAAAAAAAATAAGAAAAGCCGTTATACCAGCAGCAGGACTTGGAACAAGAGTTTTGCCTGCGACAAAAGCACAGCCTAAGGACTGTCTCTTATACACATCTGACGCTG
>CALBNA010000103.1 GCA_937896205.1 uncultured Campylobacter sp.
TTTTTTGGTATAATGCTGGTCGTTATCAGCGGAATAATCGTAGCAAGGGAGAGATGATGATACTAATAGCAGGGCCTTGCGTCATCGAGAGCGAGCAGCTTGTCTTTGACGTGGCAAAAAGGCTAGTTAAATTTAACGAAGATAAGCGGATAGATTTTTATTTCAAATCAAGCTTTGACAAGGCAAATCGCACGAGTATAAGCTCGTTTCGCGGGCCCGGACTTGAAAAAGGGTGCGAAATTTTAGCCAAGGTCAAAAAGGAATTCGGCTTTAAAATTTTAACCGATATCCACGAGAGCTACCAGGCCGCACCCGTAGGCGAAGTAGCCGACGTGCTGCAAATCCCCGCGTTTTTATGTCGCCAGACAGATTTGCTCGTGGCTGCGGCTAAGACAAAAGCGGTGGTAAATATCAAAAAGGGGCAGTTTTTAGCAGCATCTGCGATGAAGCACTCGGTCAAAAAAGTGCTAGAAACGCGCGGCGTAAAGGGCGACGGATACGAGGTCGCTAAGCAAAACGGCGTGTGGCTAACCGAGCGAGGCAGCACCTTTGGCTACGGAAATTTAGTCGTAGATATGCGAAATTTGGTGCTGATGAGGGAATTTGCGCCGGTGATTTTCGACGCTACTCACAGCGTGCAGATGCCAAGCGCTCTTGGCGAAAAAAGCGGCGGAGATGCGAAATTTGTACCGTATCTAGCGCGAGCCGCGGCAGCTGCGGGCGTGGACGGATTTTTCTACGAGACGCACGTAAATCCTTGCGAGGCGCTTTGCGACGGGCCGAATATGCTAAATTTGGATGAGCTAGACGCAAATATCGCTCAAATTTTTAAGATAAAAGAAGCTCTAGGCGATGCAAACTAAGGGCTTTTTGTGGGTGCTAGGCGGCGCGGTCGCCGAGTGCGGCTGGGCGTACGGGCTAAAACACGCGTCAAGCGCGCCGGAGATCGCGCTAACGGCTGCGCTAGTCTGCGTTAGCTTCGTATCGTTTATAAAGGCTATGAAATACTTGCCCGTTAGCGTCGCATATACCGTATTCGTAGGATTTGGAGCGTTTTTTATCGTGGTCGCCGAAAGCGTTAGCGAATACAGCTCAAGCGGCCAGATGCCGGATTTATTGCGGCTATTTTTCATAGCGACGCTAGTTGCGGGCGTACTGGGGCTAAAGAGGCTAAAATCTTGACGCACGTTTTAGCTCTTTTGGCGGCCGGGTGTTGCGAGGTCTCGGGCGTATTTTTTCTAACCAAATTTCAAAAAAGCTTTGGCGTGAAAAAGGCGGCGAATTTTTTGATTTTGGTCGCAAATTTCGCCATTTCGCTCTGGCTTTTGAGCTACGCGATGCAGGCGATGGCGATGTCGGTAGCGTACGCGATCTGGACTGGTATCGGAGCGATCGGAGCCGTGGGCGTCGGAGTGATTTTTAACGGCGAAAAAATGAGCGTGCAAAAGGCGTTTTATCTATCGCTAATAACGCTAAGCGCGGTAATGTTGAAAATAATCTAAGGGGCAAATTTGGAGGTGGTAGAACAGGTCACATCGCGAGATAAGACCATCGTAAAAATAGGCCTCATAGGCATAGCGGCAAATGCCATTTTAGCGGCTATAAAGGCGGTAGTGGGTTTTGCTAGCGGCTCGATCGCTATTATCTTAGACGCGGTAAATAACCTAAGTGACGCGCTCTCGTCGGTCATCACCATTGTTGGCATAAAAATAGCCGGGAAAAGTCCAGACAAAGAGCATCCATTTGGCTACGGCAGAGTGGAGTATCTAACAGCTATCGTTATAGGCGTGATCATACTTTATACAGGCGGCACGTCCGTGGTCGAGTCGGCCAAAAAGATCATCTCGCCAAGCACCCCAAACTACGACACTATCTCGCTTATTTTGATTGCCGTTTTGGTTGTGGTCAAATTTGCTCTTGGGCTTTACACGCAAAAAGTCGGTCAAAAGGTAAATTCCGACTCGCTCATAGCAAGCGGTGTGGATGCGAAATTTGACGCTCTTATCTCGCTTGGCACGCTTTTGGCAGCCTTGGTTTTTGTATTTTTTGGCGTTAGCCTTGAGGCCTATCTTGGCGTGATTATATCGCTGCTTCTTATCAAAGTGGCACTTGAAATTTTACGTGACGCGATAGATAAAATTTTAGGCGCAAGGATGCCTAGTAGCGATAGCTCGCAAATTTATGAGTGCATAGGTTCGTTTGACGGCGTGCTTGGGGCGTATGACCTTATGTTTAACGACTACGGCCCAGACAAGAAGCTAGGCAGCGTGCATATAGAAGTGGCGCACGATATGAGCGCTGCGCAGATAGACGCGCTTACTAGACGCATACAAAATGAAATTTTTGCGAAATTTAACATTGTTTTAGATACCATTGGCATCTATGCATTTGACAAAGAGGATAACGCAACAAGGCTAAACGTCGAAAAGATAGTTTTTGGACATAAATTTATCAAGCAAATGCATGGATTTTACATAAACAAAGAGACAAATACGATCACGTTTGATATCATCATAGACTTTAATGCGCCAGATAGCAAGGCACTCTACTGCGAGATCTTATCGCAAGTAAGCAGCGCCTACCCTAGCTACAAGGTCATCATCACGCGTGACACGGACTACAATGGATAGAAATTTAAGGAGAAACCATGAAAACAATCGAAGGAAATTTAGCTTTAAAAGGCGGCGAGAAGATCGCCATAGTGGGCGCTAGGTTTAACCACATCATCACCGATAGGCTGGTCGAGGGCGCGAAGGATGCGTTTTTGCGCCACGGCGGAGAAGAGAAAAATTTGAGCCTCATTTTAGTGCCGGGCGCGTTTGAGATACCGATGGCGCTTGAAAAGGCGCTAGCTAGCGGTAAATTTGACGCCGTTTGCTGCGTGGGAGCGGTGATAAGAGGCTCAACTCCGCACTTTGACTACGTGAGTGCCGAGACCACCAAAGGCATCGCAAACGTCACGCTAAAATACGGCAAACCGGTGACCTTTGGCGTGCTAACGGTCGATAGCATCGAGCAAGCCATCGAGCGAGCGGGCTCAAAGGCCGGAAACAAGGGCTTTGAGGCGATGACGGGCGTGATCGAGATGCTAAGCTTATATAAAAATTTGGAGGCGTAAAATGGCGACTCGTCATCAGGTCAGGCAGGCCGTCGTTTCGCTACTATACGCGCGCGAAATGGGTAGCTGCGGCGAGGAGTTCGTTGAGGAGTTTTTAGAAGAAAAAAAGATAAGAAACGATCAGCGAAGCCTTGCGCTATCGCTTTTTCACGGCATTTTGGAGCATGCGGATGAGCTTGATGCGCTACTAAACGCGCGCCTAAAAGAGTGGAAGATAAACGAGATCGGCAGCATCGAGCGCGCCGTGCTTAGGCTAGGGGCGTACGAGATGAAATTTACCTCGACTGATAAGGCCGTCATCATAAACGAGGGCATCGAGCTTGGCAAGGAGCTGGGCGGCGACTCGGCACCGAAATTTATAAACGGCGTGCTAGATGCGCTAAAGGCTGATCTGTGAAGCTCTGCGTCGCGCTTGATCTAGGCTCAAAACAGCAGTGCTTAGGGCTAGCGAGCGAGCTTGCCGGTTTGGGCGATAAAATTTGGCTTAAAGTGGGCTTGCGAGCCTATTTGCGCGACGGAGCAAGCTTTGTGGAGGAGCTAAAAAAGATTGGAAATTTTAAAATTTTCCTCGATCTAAAGCTCTACGACATCCCAAACACGATGGCCGATGCCGCCGAGGAGATCGCAAAAATCGGCGTAGATATGATAAACGTGCACGCAAGCAGCGGCAAACGCGCAATGGCTACCGTGATGGAGCGACTGAATAAGCTCGGTTCGCGTCCGCTAGTGCTTGCGGTCTCTGCGCTAACTAGCTTTGATGAGACCGAATTTAGCGCGGTTTACGAGCAAAATTTAAGCGACGCCGTGCGTAAATTTAGCGTGATGAGCTATGAAGCGGGGCTTGACGGCATGGTCTGCTCTGCCTATGAGAGCCGCCTAATCAAGGACGCAACGAGCGCAAAATTCATCACTCTCTGCCCGGGCGTAAGGCCGTTTGGCGAGAGTGCGGGGGATCAAAAGCGAGTGGCGGATCTGGACGTCGCGCGCGAAGCGGGAGCTGATTTTATCGTGGTCGGTCGACCGATTTATCAGACGCAAAACCCACGCGAAATTTGCGAGCGGATTTTGGGTCAAATTTAACGCCCGCACTTACGTGAAATTTGGCGCGAAATCATTTTAAGCGTAATTTTTCGCTCGAGAAATTTTAATCAAAATGCGCACAAAGGCGGCTCGGGCGATGTCGAAGCGACGTCGTCGTCTTTTTACAAAATCCGTTGGAGTTTGAAACGAACGTATCAATTTTTTGCATTTGGCGCAAGGCGGAAGCGCAATTTTACTCCGTTGGGGGTAAGCTTTACCGCGCCAAAGCTCCCTGCTAGCTTGCGGATAAATTTCTGATAACGAGTGCGGGCGGACGTCTTAACATTAAAAAGAGGCGCACATGAGTGCGGCGGCGAGGTAAATTTTAAAAATTTTTCGTACTGCGTGGATAAAATTAAATTTGCCTCGCACAAGTTAAATTTTGAAATTCCGCACTCTCATGCGGTTTTAAAATTTCATCCAAATAGCGAGTCTGGCGAAATCTAAATAAAGATTGGAGTAAAATTTGAGTAAAAGCGCGAGCGATTTTAAGAAAATCCCCTATGTTGGCGAGGTGACCGAGGCCGATCTGTTGGTACTCGGCTACACTGACAACGCTTCATTGGAGGGCGCAGATCTGGACGAGATGTATGAGCGCACAAGGGCGCTTGGGCGCGGCAGATGCATCCTCTACGTTTATCGCATGATTCGCTACTACGCAAATACTCCGCACCCAGACAAAGCCAAACTGAAATGGTGGCTTTGGAAGGATTAAATTTACGAATTTGACCCGCGGCGAGTCGTTTAAATTTGATCAAATTTTACTCGATTATCTTTCCGCGCAAGAGCAAGAGGCGCGAAAACGCAAATTTAAGCAAGATATCAGCGGTATTTAATTATAATGCGGTTTCTTTTTTGTGGACAGATGGGTGAGTGGCCGAAACCACACCCCTGCTAAGGGTGCAGCTTCTAACCGGGGCTCGAGGGTTCAAATCCCTCTCTGTCCGCCACTACTTCAAGCAGTATACGGAAAACCCCAGTAAGCTACGGCAACAAAAAGAAACTACCAGCAGTGTTTTTTGTTGATATTTTCTCTGACTATCCAATAAAAATAGTCAAAATTTACACATCCAATCAACCAAAATGATATACAATGCCCAAATTATTAGCACGGATCAGTAATCTAAGTTAAAGATAAACCGTATTTTGTAAGCGGTAGCGACAATCTACCATTAAAATAATGTCTAATAGCGGTAAATTTTATCTACGAGTTTTGCAGTAAAGTAGTGAATAAGCCCAAAGGAATTATTATAGCAAGTAAGCGAAATAAGCCTAGCCAAAGCTACGGAGAGGCGCGACGGGCTAAAGCGATACTTTGAATTTCAGACGGCGGATCTTGTAATATGTATAAAGTATCGCAAGCTGTTTAAGTCCGTAAAATCAATCTAAATTTAAACTTGCAGATACTTTTTATTCTATGCTATTTTGGGCGGTTTTGCGCGTAAATTTGGAT